>DATGFU010000227.1:0-6714 GCA_035308865.1 Allostellaceae bacterium
CTCAGTCCGGTCGGGCGCCACCATGCGCTCGCTCGCCGGAGAGCCGTTCACCGCGCGAACTCCTGCAGCGCCGTGCGGACGAGCTCGCCGGTGGTCGCCGCCTCACCGAGTCGGCGGGATGCGGCGGCCACGGCGCCTTGCGCCTCGACCGGCTTGAACTGGAGCCCGACCAGCGCGGCCACGGCGTCGCGGACGGCGTCCGGAAGGTCGGCGGCCGGCACCGCCTGGGGTCGGATGCCGGACGAGGTCATGTTGGTGCCGATCGCCCAGGCCGTCGCCCGGTCCTTGAGCTCGGTCACGAGCCGCGCGGCCAGCTTGGGGCCGACGCCGTCGGCCCGGGCGAGCGATGCCTTGTCCTGCGCCACGATCGCCTGGGCGAGCCGGTCGGGATCGAGCACCGAGAGGATCGCCAGCGCCACCTTGCCGCCGACCCCCTGCACGGTCGTCAGATGCCGGAACCAGTCGCGCTCGGTGCGGTCGACGAAGCCGAAATAGGTGACGCTGTCCTCGCGCAGCTGCGTTTCGATGAGAAGCGTCGCGATCTCGTCGCGGCCGGGCAGCGCCGCCCGGGTCCGGGTCGAGACCTGGACGGGATATCCCACCCCGCCGACATCGACCAGCACGCCGTCGAGCCCGACATCGTCGATCTGGCCGCGCAGCCGGGCGATGATCATGCGCCGACCCCGGCGAGCGCCGCTGCCGTTCGGTCGCCCATGCGGAAATGCGCGTGGCAGATCGCCACGGCGAGCGCATCGGCGGCATCGGCCTTGAGCGCGCCGGCCGTCGGCAGCAGTCGCCTGACCATCATCTGGATCTGGTTCTTGTCGGCATGGCCGACGCCGACGATCGCCTTCTTCACCCGGTTGGGCGCGTATTCCGCGACCGGGATCCCACGCTGCGCCGGGGCCAGCATCACGACGCCGCGGGCCATCCCGAGCTTCAACGTCGAGCCGGGATTGCGGTTGACGAAGGTCTCCTCGACCGCCGCCTCGTCCGGCGCCCAACGCTCCAGCACGGCGAGCAGCCCGGCATGGAGCTGCGCCAGCCGATCGCCGAGCGGTAGGGTATCGTCCGTCGTGACCGTCCCGTCCGCGATATGGGTCAGCCGTGCGCCCGCAGAGTCTACGACCCCCCAGCCGGTGCAGCGCAGGCCGGGATCGAGGCCGATGAGCCGGAAGGAGCGCATGCGGCCTCAATACGGGGACACAATACCTATTTCCGGCCCTGGCTGGCCTCGGAAATAGGTATTGTGTCCCCGTATTAGCATCGTGGCCGTCACCCTTCCAGCCGTGCCATCAGTTCGTCGGGGACGTCGAAATTCGCATAGACGGTCTGCACGTCGTCGCTGTCTTCGAGCGCTTCGATCAGCTTGAAGAGGCCGCTCGCGGCCTCCTCGTCCTCGACCGGGACCAGTGCCTGCGGCTTCCAAGCGAGCTTGGCCGCCGAGGCGGGACCGAAGCGCTCCTCGAGCGCGTCCCGCACGGCAGAGAGATCGTCCGGCGCACAGATGATCCGGTGCTCCTCGTCATCGGATTCGACGTCGTCGGCCCCGGCCTCCACCGCGGCCTCGAGCACGGCATCGGCCGTCGCGGTCTCGGCCGGATACGTCACCTGGCCCACCCGCGCGAACTGGAAACTCACCGAGTTGGTCTCGCCCAGCGTGCCGCCCGCCTTGGTGAAGGCGGTGCGGACCTCGCCGGCGGTGCGGTTGCGGTTGTCGGTCAGGGCCTCGACGATCAGCGCCACGCCGCCCGGCCCGTAGCCCTCGTAGCGGATCTCTTCGTAAGACTCGCCATCCTCGCCGCCGGCGCCGCGCTTGATCGCCCGGTCGATCGTGTCGCGCGGCATGTTCGACTGGCGCGCCGCCGTCACGGCCGCGCGGAGCCGCGGATTGGATGCCGGGTCCGGCATGCCGGTGCGGGCAGCGGTGGTCAGCTCGCGGATGAGCTTGGTGAACACCTTGGCGCGCTTCTTATCCTGCGCGCCCTTGCGGTGCATGATGTTCTTGAACTGGGAATGACCAGCCATCGTTCAGGATTGTCCAGTTGATGTGAATCGTTATGGCCTGGATACCACATCTTGTGGTCCCGACCCAGTTCCCTGCGCTGAGTATCAGCGCAATATGGCGGCATTTGGGCCATTTTCGCGTGACGGCTGCAAGCGCGGCCGGTCAGATCTCCGGTAACGTCACCGACAGCCGGCCGCCGCTGCGCACCGGCTCGATCCGCCGCGCGAGGCCCGTGGCATCGTCCGTCTCGACATAGATCCCGCAGACCGAGGCCTCGCCCTCGGCCGGCGTCAGCCGGTCGGTCGGCATCTTGCGCGTGAACCGGAGAATGGCGGGCTCCTTGCGCATCCCGATGACCGAGTCGTAGTCGCCGCACATGCCGGCGTCCGTCAGATACGCCGTGCCCTTGGACAGGATCTGGTGATCGGCGGTCGGCACATGCGTGTGGGTCCCGACGACCAGCGACACGCGGCCGTCGAGGTAGTGGCCCATCGCCATCTTCTCGCTCGTCGCCTCGCCATGGATGTCGGCGACGATCGCGGCCGCTCCCTGCCCCAGCGGTCGCGCCGCCAG
Organism: Allostellaceae bacterium; assembly: GCA_035308865.1. Taxonomy (GTDB): domain Bacteria; phylum Pseudomonadota; class Alphaproteobacteria; order ATCC43930; family CGMCC-115725; genus DATGFU01. The sequence goes on from DATGFU010000227.1 coordinate 2,582, forward strand.
CTCGCGGTCGACCGCCGCGAAGGGATCGTCGAGCGCATCCATCTGGTGCCGCAGCATCAGGTTGATCACGACGATTCGCCGCCCATCGTCGAGCTGGAAGGTGCGGAGGCCGCGGCCGGGCGTTCCCGGCGGGTAGTTGAGCGGCCGCAGCAGCCTCGCGTCGCCGTCGGCGGCGGCGATCAGCTCGCGCTGGTCCCACACATGGTTGCCGGTGGTCAGCGCGTCGACGCCGACGGCATAAAGGCTCTCGCAGATTTTCGGCGTGATGCCGAAGCCGGCGGCGGCGTTCTCGCCGTTGACGATGCAGAAGTCGATGCCGAGCCGCTGGCGCAGCACGGGCACGGCGGCGAGGACGGCGTCGCGGCCGGATCGACCGACGATGTCGCCGAGGAAGAGGATTCGCATCCGCGCGTTAAACCACAGGGCACGCCGAGGCTGAACCTCAATCGCCGCAACGCACGCTCGCCGCCTCTGCCCATACATTCTGCCCACTCCCATGGTGGGCACGATTGTGGTTTACACCTGGCGCGGACTTCGCGAGTTTGTCTCCGGGCCATCGCGGAGGGGAGCCGTGGACGCCGAAAACCTGCTGCACAGCATCACCGATTACTGCCGCCGTGTCGGGATGGCGGAAACCACCTTCGGCCGGCGCGCGGTCAACGACGGGAAGCTGGTCAGCCGCCTGCGGCAAGGCGGGCGCGTGACGCCCGAGACGGTGCAGCGTGTGCGCGACTTCATCGGCCACGACGCAGTCGTGCCGGCGCCGCGCCGCCCGACGGCAACGCCGCCGGTGATCGAGCCCGTCGAGAACTTCCGGTTCTTCGACAACCGCCAGAAGTACCTGATGTTCGTCAACACCTGCAGCGAGAAATGGGTGGTGGCGGAACGGGTCGGTATGGAACTCGCGACCATCCACCCGCGTCCACCGGCGGTCCGGATGTTCGATGCGGGGGTTGGCGACGGCACGGTGCTGACCCGCGTCCTGCGCTCTATGCACCGGCGTTTCCCGTTCATGCCGTTCTACGTGGTGGGCAAGGAGATCAGCCTCGAAGACGTGCGGCTGGCGCTGGAAAAGCTGCCCGACCGCTTCACCGAGCACCCGGCCTCGGTCGTCGTGATGACGAATCTCTACTACGCCGAGGCGCCGTGGCTGACGCCGTCCTCGGTGACCGCCGCGTCGAGCCTGCTCTGGCAGGAGGTGGCGCTGCAGGGCACGACCGGCGCGGAGTTCGAGGAGCAGATCAACGACCTGCACCCCTTCCTCGCCGATCACTGGCGGGCCAGGATCTCGCGCACCAGCGGCAATCCGATCTACGAGAAGCCGGTGGTCCTGGTGCTCTATCGCGCAGACCAGCGGTTCCTGCTCGATTCGGTGCTGCCGCGGCGTGGCGCAGTCCGTGCCGATTTCGACCTGGTGATCGCCTCGCAGCCCTATCGCGCCCGCGCCCCGCTCGCCTTCAAAGCCGGGAAGGTGCTGGCGCCGCTGGCCAAGGCGCTCGGCCCCGGCGGGCGGCTGATCGGCATCCACTCCACCGGCGACGATCCCGGCATGGAGATCATCCGCCAGATCTGGCCGGACGAGCACCCTTTCACCTCGAATCGCCACGACCTGCTGCGGGCCGTGAAGTCCGAGCTGGGCCGGCGGGCGCACGATCTCAACTTCAATGCCTATGCCGACGCGCGCTCGCTCTTCCGCTACGACATGCACACGCTGCCGAACGAAATCCTCGAAAGCACCTCGACGATCGGCACCTCGACGCTGTTCGCGGCGTGGAACGCCGCGACCTACGTGGCGCAGATCGAGGACCAGCGTCTCGAAACTGCAATGGCGAGCAACGCATATCTCGACGCCACACGAGCCGTGTTGCAGCAGCATGGCGGCCTGTGGTTCATGGACGAATCCTACGTCATCTCGCGCCGGCGTGACGTGCTCTAAGGCTGGAGAAGAATGTCCTATGCGCAAGGGTAACTACCTCTTCACGAGCGAGTCCGTCTCGGAAGGCCATCCCGACAAGGTCTGCGACCGCATCTCCGACACGGTCGTCGATGCCTTTCTCGCCGCCGACCCGTACTCGCGCGTGGCCTGCGAGACCTTGGCGACGACCAATTTCGTCGTGCTCGCGGGCGAAGTGCGCGGTCCCGCCTCGGTGACACCGGAGCTGCTGGTCGAAAAGGCGCGCGCGGCCATCAAGGACATCGGCTATGCCCAGGAGGGGTTCCACTGGGAGCACGCGGACATTCACTGCCGGCTGCACGCGCAGTCGGTGGACATCGCCCAGGGCGTGGATGCCGCGGGTAACAAGGACGAGGGCGCCGGCGACCAGGGCATCATGTTCGGCTTCGCCTGCCGCGAGACCGCGAGCCTGATGCCGGCACCGATTCATTTCGCCCACGAGATCCTGCGTTCGATGGCCGAGGCGCGGCATTCGGGCGCGACGACCGGGTTCGGCCCGGACGCCAAGAGCCAGGTCACCCTGCAATACGTCGACGGCAAGCCGGTCCGGGCGACCTCGGTGGTGGTCTCGACGCAGCACAGCGCCGAGCTCGACCAGGATGCCGTCCGCGAGCTCGTCCGGCCGCACGTGCTGAAGGTCCTGCCCGAAGGCTGGATGTGCGACGAGGCGCAGTTCTACGTGAACCCGACCGGCCGCTTCGTGATCGGCGGTCCGGACGGCGATTGCGGCATCACCGGCCGCAAGATCATCGTCGACACCTATGGCGGGGCCGCACCCCATGGCGGCGGCGCCTTCTCGGGCAAGGATCCGACCAAGGTCGACCGCTCGGCCGCCTATGCCGCGCGCTACCTCGCCAAGAACGTGGTCGCCGCGGGCCTCGCCGACCGCTGCACCATCCAGCTCTCCTACGCGATCGGCGTGGCGCGGCCCTTGTCGATCTATGTCGACACCCAGCAGACCGGCCATGTCGACGAGGAGAAGCTCGCTACCGTGCTGGACCAGATCATGGATCTGAGCCCGCGCGGCATCCGCACCCATCTCGGGCTCAACAAGCCGATCTACGCCCGCACCTCGGCCTACGGCCATTTCGGCCGCGAGCCCGATGCCGAGGGCGGCTTCAGCTGGGAGAAGACCGATCTGGTCGACGAGCTGAAGCGGGTGCTCGCCTAGTCCTAGACCTAGTCGTCATGGCCGGGCTTGTCCCGGCCATCCACGTCGAGCCACAGCGCCGCTGCACGACGTGGATGCCCGGCACAAGGCCGGGCATGACGTTGAACAAAAACCTTCGTGCCAGGAGATTCCGTTATGTCCGACTACAAGGTCGCCGATCTCGGCCTCGCCGATTGGGGCCGCAAGGAAATCAACATCGCCGAGACGGAGATGCCGGGGCTGATGGCGCTGCGGCAGGAATTCGGCGCCGCGAAGCCGCTGACCGGCGCGCGCATCGTCGGCTGCCTCCACATGACCATCCAGACGGCAGTGCTGATCGAGACTCTCATTGCGCTGGGCGCCACCGTGCGCTGGTCGTCCTGCAACATCTTCTCGACCCAGGACCAGGCGGCGGCGGCGATCGCGGCGGCGGGCATCCCGGTCTTCGCCTGGAAGGGCGAGAGCGAGGAGGAATACGAGTGGTGCATCGAGCAGACCATCCGCGGGCCCGGCGGGTGGGAGCCGAACATGATCCTCGATGATGGCGGCGACGCCACCAAGCTCATCCACGAGAAGTATCCGGAGCTGCTGCCCGGCATCCGGGGCGTCTCGGAAGAGACGACAACCGGCGTCCACCGGCTCTACGAGATGGCCCGCGCCGGCAAGCTCAAGATGCCGGCGATCAACGTCAACGACAGCGTCACGAAGTCGAAGTTCGATAATCTCTACGGTTGCCGCGAGAGCCTGGTCGACGGGATCAAGCGCGCGACCGACGTGATGATCGCCGGCAAGGTCGCGGTGGTCGCCGGCTACGGCGACGTCGGCAAGGGCTCGGCCGCTTCGCTCCGCAGCCAGGGCGCCCGCGTCATGGTCACCGAGGTCGACCCCATCTGCGCGCTCCAGGCCGCGATGGAGGGCTACCAGGTCGTGACGATCGAGGACGTGCTCGAGCAGGCCGACCTCTTCATCACGGCGACGGGCAACCTCAACATCATCACCGTCGAGCACATGGCGCGGATGAAGGACAAG
>DATGFU010000228.1:0-2057 GCA_035308865.1 Allostellaceae bacterium
CGCTGGCAGTCGCGGCAATGGCAGGCGGAAACCTTGGCCGGTTCGCCGGTGCAGGTGACGGTGAGGGCGCCGCAGGCGCAGCTGCCGGTCCAGACCTTGTCCTGCGCGCCGTCGGTCATGCCGGTCCTACCCCTCCTCCAGCCCTCTTCGCGGATCCACGGTGACGGCAGGCTCCCAGCTTTCGAGGAAGGCCCTGAGCTCGGGATCGGGCGTCGGCGGGAGTACGATCTTGAGATCGACGAACTGGTGCCCGCCGCGGATGCCGCGCTCCTTGAGCCTGAGCCGCGTGCCCGTGTTGGCATTCGGCGGGACGGTCAGCGTGACCGGGCCCTTGATCGTCGGCACCGACACCTTCGCCCCCAGCACCGCCTCCTTCAGCGTGACCGGCAGCTCCAGGATGATGTCGTTGCCCTCGCGCTTGAAGAAGCGATGCGGGGCTATCGAAATCTCGATCAGCGCGTCGCCCGGCGGCCCGTTGCCGATGCCCGGCGCGCCCTGCCCCTTCAGGCGGAGCGTCTGGCCGTCACGGATGCCGGCCGGCACGGTCACGTCGAGATTCTTGCCGTCGGGCAGGTTGAGACGGTGGGTCACGCCGTTGGCGGCATCGAGGAAGCTCACCGTCAGCGTGTAATGGGCGTCCTCGCCCTTCTGCGCAAAGCCGGTGCGGCCGCGCTTGGAGAAGGCCCGCGCGAACAGGTCCTCGAAATCCTCCATGCCGAACGCTCCGCCCTCGGCATGGGCCGTACGCGCGCCGGGATCGCCGTGGAAGCCGCGGGGCGCCCGCTCGGCGCCGGTGGCATCGATCTCGCCGCGGTCGTAACGCACCCGCTTCTCCGGATCGGAGAGGATCGCATAGGCCGCGGACAGCTCCTTGAAGCGCTCGGTCGAGGCAGGATTGCCCTTGTTGACGTCGGGGTGATGCTGCTTCGCCAGCTTGCGATAGGCCGACTGGATCGCCTTTTCGGTTGCGTTCCGCTCGACGCCGAGGACCTTGTAGAGATCGCTCAAGGTGCAGCTCCGGTCTTCGGAGGGGTCAGTCTGCCGGCTTCGGTTTCTCGTAGACGGCCTGGAACGTGTTGGCCGCCGTCAGAGCCCGAGGATTGCCGCGGTGCCAGAAGCGGGTCATCAGCCAGATGACCGGCCAGAACAGAATCTGCCTCACCCGCGACCCCGTGTCGAGCAGATGCGCCCACAGGATCCAGCCGAGCGTCTGGGCGATCGAGTGGACGGGCTGGACCAGCAGCGTCGTCAGCCCGTGCCGCTCGCCCAGCTGGCGCATGCCGGGCGCGGTGAAGCGGCGGAAATCGGTCGGCGATTCGTGATAGGGCTGCAGGAACGGGATGGCGATCACCAGCCTTCCGCCCGGCTTGGTCACCCGCTTCAGCTCCGCCATCACCGCGTCGATCGACACGACATGCTCCAGCACGGCGTTGCAGAACACCGTGTCGAATCGCCCGCTCTCCAGCGGCAAACTGTCGAGCGAGCTGAGGATCGCGCCGGGAATCGTCGAGGCGATGTCGACATTGGTCACCGACTCGGCGCCCATGCGCTTGAGGATGTCGGAGATGTCGCGGTTGCCGCAGCCGGCATTGAGCACCGCGCCCGAGAACTGGCCTTCGAGCTGGCGCAGCTCCCATTCCAGCGGCTGGAAATGCACCGGCCCGTTGCGCTCGAAGGAAGACGACGGGATGACGCTCATTCCTTCGCTCCCCTGGCGCTCGCGGCGGCGGTACCGCGGTTCCGCTGTCCCGAGGCGATGCGCGAGATGCGCTTCCGCAACCGGTGGACCGCCGCCTGGCCGCGCCGGACCGCGGCCCGCCAGACATTGTCCGGCGAGAGTCGGTTCTCGTCCGGCGCGTATTGCAGATGCGGCGGCGGGATGACGTTGCCGGTCCGGCTGCCGGGCCGGCAGGGCTCCGGCCGGCGCCACGTCCCGTCGGCGATGTCGCGGAAGATCCGCTCGAACACCTCGGTGTAGCGCGCCGCGACCGCATCGATCGAGAACCGGCTGCCCTTGACGGTCTCGTAGGCGGCCCGGTGCAGCGCCGCCCGCCGCG
>DATGFU010000229.1:0-2326 GCA_035308865.1 Allostellaceae bacterium
CTGCGTGACCGAGAAGAATTCAGAATCCGGCGAGTCCGCCCCCGTCCACCGTCAGGGCGGCACCCGTCGTGAAGCTCGCCTCGGTCGAGGCGAGGAAAAGAATGGCGACCGCCACCTCCTCAGGCCGGGCCATGCGCTTCAAAGGCGAGCGCAGCCGGGCCTTCGCGAGATAGGCGTCGGGATCTCCGCTTGCGGCCGCCGCCTCCCCGATCATCAGGGTATCGACATTGCCGGGACAAACACAGTTCACGCGCACGCGCCCGGCCAGCTCGACCGCGAGCGCCCGCGTCAGGTTGACGACGCCGCCCTTGGCTGCCGAATAGGCCGCACCCCGCGGGTAGCCGACGAGCCCGGCATCCGAGGCGACGTTGACGATGCTCCCGCCCGAGGCTTCGAGGGCCGGCAGTGCTGCCTGGCAGCAAAAGAACGTGCCGCCGAGATTGACGTCGATCATGCGATCCCAGTGCGCCTCGGTCGCCTGCTCGACCGCGACCTCCTCGAACACGCCGGCCGAGTTGACCAGCACGTCCAGCCCGCCCAGCCGCGCGATCGCCTCCCGGACCAACGCACCCGCGGCGGCTTGGCCGACGACGTCGCCAATTGCCGGTACGAAACCACCGCCCTCCGCGGAGCCGAGGAAGAGTTCGTAAGACTCCTGGCCACGTGCGCCGACCGCGACGCGAGCGCCGCTGGCGCGGAAGGCGCTGCACGCCGCCGCGCCGATCCCACGCGCACCGCCTGTCACCAGGACCCGCTTGCCTGAGAAGTCTGCCATGGCGCTACATCCCGTCGGACCGTCCGCTGCGCAGAACCGGCGCATCCGTCGATTGCCGCCGGTCACGGCTTGGGGCACAGCGGAACGTGCCCCGATAGAGCCGCGAGAAGTGCTCCGGCGAGGCGAAGCCGCAGGCCAGCGCCACCTCGGTCACGCTGAGCTTGGTTTGCTGCAGCAGCTGATGCGCCTTGGCAAGCCGCAGGAGACGATATTCCTGTGCAAGCGTGCGGCCGAGGACGCGCGCGAAGCGGCGTTCGAGCTGGCGAAGTGAAAGCCCGAGCCGCTCGGCGATCTCGGGGCAGGAAATCGGCTCGTCGAGATGAGCGGTCATGATCGCCTGCGCCGCCGCCACCTTGTCGTCGGGCTGCGGGCGGTCGGCGTGGCGGCCACGCCGCTGCGGGGTGCGCGCCGGCCGCGCCTCGCCCAGCAGCAGGTGATCTGCGACCTCGCGCTCGAGCCCCCCTTCGGTATGCCCGGCCATCCAGGTGATCATCATGTCGAGAATGGAAGAGGCCCCGGCGCAGGTGGGGCGATCCCCGCTCCGCACATAAAGCTGCGCCGAGGCTTGGACGGCGGGATAGCGCTCCTTGAAGCCGATCAGGTTGTCCCAATGGATGGCCGCCTCGCGCCCATCGAGCAGGCCGGCCTCCGCAAGCACGAGGCTGCCATTCTCGATGCCGCCGATCTCGACACCGAAGCGGGCGATCCGGCGCAGCCATGCCAGCACGCGCCGGTTCTCGACCGCCTCGGCGGCATCGAAGCTCGCCAGCACGAAGACAGTCTCGCAGCCGTCGGCGGCTCCGAGATCGCCGTCGACCGGCTCCAACATCCCGTTGCTCGCCCGAACCGGCAGGCCGTCCGCTGAAACGACGCGCCACTCGAACAGCTTGCGCTCGACCAGCCAGTTGGCGACGAACAGCGGCTCGATCGCGGCGGCGAGCCCGAGATGCGAGAATTGCGGCAAGACGAGAAAGGCGATCCGGCGCAAGCAGCTCCCTCCGATCTCGCTCACAGCGTAGCGCGTCCGCCGAAATCACCGCGATGAAATTCGACATCCGGATGACGAATTCAGGCAGGCGACGGAGGCCGGGCGCGCTCAGCCTGCGCCTTGTCGAGACCTGTGAGTGCATCCCATGAGCATCGCCGAACTGACCTGGACCGAGGCCGATCAGGCGGCCGGCTTCTCGCTGCCGGCGCCGTTCTTCTACGACGAGCGCGTGTTCCGGCGGGAGCGGACGGCGATCTTCTTCAAGTCCTGGCATCTCGTGGTGCATGTCAACGAGCTGCGCGAGACCGGGGCCTTCGCGACCTACGAGATCTTCGACCAGAGCGTGATCGTGCTGGCCGGCCGTGACGGCGTGATCCGCGGCTTCCACAATGTCTGCCAGCACCGCGGCAACCGCCTCGTCGAGGCGCGGCGCGGCAGGACGCCGGCCGTGACCTGCGGCTACCATGCCTGGACCTACACGCTCGACGGCAGCCTGCGCGGCGCGCCGCGCACCGACTGTCTCGCCGGGTTCGACAGGGCCGCCTACGGGCTGAGGCCGGTGC
>DATGFU010000230.1:0-9008 GCA_035308865.1 Allostellaceae bacterium
CGATCTGGAAGCCGGGCGCTGCGGAGAGCGGATTGTCGATCAGCGTCGCCCCGCGCGGCACGTGCGCCATGCGCAGCCGCGCTGCATTGAGGGCCTGTCCGCGAGACCGGTAGGCGGCATCCAACCGCGACCGTGCCTCCTCGTCGAGCACCAGTTCGACACCGAAGGCCCGCGCGACGCATTCGGCCGTAATGTCGTCATGCGTCGGGCCGATGCCGCCAGTCGTGAAGACATAATCGAACCGCTCGCGCACCGCGTTCACCGTGTCGACGATCGTATCCGGCACGTCGGGAATGATGCGCACCTCGAGCAGCCGGATGCCCTGCTCGTTCAGCGCCCGCGCGAGAAACGCGACATTCGCATCCTGTGTCCTGCCGGACAGGATCTCATTGCCGATGACGATGACGCAGGCGGTAACCGGAGGGCGGGAGGGCATGGCGCTCGCAGCCTAGGCCGGCCGAACGAACGCTTCAATCCCGCCGCGACGCGGCGGCGGGGTCAGGTCCCGGCGGCGCCGTTGACTGCGCTGCCGACCCGGCTGAAGGCCTTCGATACGCTGGTTCCGAGGAATCCGACAGCAGCGATGATAACCACTGCGATCAATGCGGCGATCAACCCGTACTCGAGAGCGGTAACGCCCTCCTCGTCGGCGCGGAGCTTCCGAACGATGCTTCTCATGCTACCAGATCCCGTCTGTGATAACGTCCTCCGCCGCGACTGCCACCAACCGGCCCAACCTGGAACACGCGCCACGAAGCCACGAAATCGGTTCATACTGCAGTAGAGATGACACGGATTTCAGTTTACATCCGATTAAGGACTAACCGGAGCATGACAGCTATGAAATGCTACAGCATCCGCGCCGCATCTCTCTATTTTATGTTTACTGTCTCGGGGGCTGCACTATCGGCCTGTGCGGTGGTTTCGGGCGCGGATGGTCCGGGCCTGCCGGAACAACCTGCGATCACTGAGGCCAATCCGGCCACTGTCACGATTCTGTTACCGACAGAAATCTATCGGAGCCTGCCGCCGTCCGGGCCGAGCGCCCATACCGCGACGGAGGCACAACTGGAATCGGTCGAGACCTACGCCCTGACCCTCCCGCCGGGCAGCCGCACCGCCCTGACCACGCGGGTCAATCTCTGCCGCTTCTCCGCCCGGTCCGCCTGCATCGTCATGCCCGTGACGGACGCAGGGAGCTGATCCCCGCAGCAGCAACGGCCAAGCCTTCGCAAAATGCAGCGCACAAGGGATCGCCTCGAGTTTCGCGATCTGGCGGCGTTCGTCCATCCGGTCTCGCGCCTGCTCTCGGTCAGCGGATTCGTTCGCGCCGCCGAGGCAGGGCTGGCTCTCACGGCGAGCTTCGACGGCGAGGCCATGGAGGAAGTCGTCAACGCGTGGGTGCAGCTGACTCCTGTCGAGGATGGATGGGCGTATTTCGCGGCTGACGCCATTCTGCCGGACAGCGTTGCGCCGGATCGGCTGCGCATCCGCTTCGATGCCGACGGCGCGGCCGTCGCGGCGCTCTCCCTGCCGGCCGACCCGCCGGAAGAGCGGGCTGGCCTCATCGCTGTCGAGCTTATCGACGACGGCACGCTGGAGATCGACGCCTGGTCGCTCGACCTGGCCCCGCAAATCGTTGCGGCGGATAAGCCTCTGCCCTTCTCGCCGGTGGGCAGCCAGACGCACGGAGAGACCAGCCGGCGGGTCCGTGCCTCGGCGCCGTGGCCGTGCGTGCCCGCCACCGTAAAAGCCGCGCCGTCGGCAGGCTGGGGGCAGAACCTGGAAGACCTCGAACGGTGGCTGGCGCCCGACAGGCCGAGCTCCGCGGCGCTGCCCCGCTGGCGGGACCGGCACGCGGGCGAGATGGCGTGGGTGATCGGCAGCGGACCGAGCGTGCAGACGGCCGATCTCGACCGGCTGGACGGCCGCCTCACCTTCGCCTTCAATCGCTTCCACCTGGCACACGAATCGACGGGTCTGCGGCCGACCTACACGGTCAGCGCCGACCGGCAGATGATCGAGGATTTCGGCCAGGACATCGTCGACCGATCGGGCGGGACGGTCTTCATCGCCTCTGAGCGACCGCCGGATCTGATCGGGGACTACATCTGGCTCCGGTTGGTCGACGTCTCGCCGCCGCTCTTTTCCCTGAGCACCGACCGGGCGGTGACACCGGGCGGCTCATCCGCCTACGTCGCGATGCAGCTCGCCTATTTCATGGGCATTCGCCGGCTGTACCTTTACGGCATGGATTTCCGCTTCAGCTTCGAGCGCAATCCCGCCGCGGCGGGCGCCTATCGTTCGGCAACCGGCGAGGGCAATCACTTCATCGCGAATTACCGCGACGGCCGCCCCTGGTGCCCGCCTTCCTTCCGGCAGATCGCGACCTCGTTCCATGCGGCGCGCGTGCTGCTGGAGTCCGAGGGCGGCTTCATCCGCAACGCCACGCGGGGCGGCGCGCTGGAGATCTTCCCTCGCCATGATTTCGACGACGCCCTCGAAGCCGGTTGAACGGAGGGGCATGCCGCGATGCGCGTGAGACGGCTCCGCGTGGCGGTGCTCTCGACCAACAACGACCGTGACTATTCGGGCGGGCGCTATCACGGAATGATGCTCGCCTGCGCCGCGGCGGCGGGCGGGGCGGAGGTGCGCTACGTCACCGACCGGCGGCCCGTTTTCCTCGGCGATCTGGCGCCGCTCGCGCCGGGCCGGGTCGAAGTGCAGATCGTGGGCGGCTGGGACGAGGCCCTGGACGACGGGCCGCTTGACTGGCTGGTCGTGGTGCCCGCCGGGATCGCCCACCCGGCATTCTACGCGGCTGCATTGAAGCTCGCGGGCGAGACCGGCGCGCGGATCGCCCTGGTCAACTTCGAAACGGCCAATTGGTTCAATGCCATGTCGCCGGTGCCGCGGGACCCGGCGTTGTGGGACGGCTGGCGCCTGATGGTCAGACGGGGCGGCCTTGTGCTGTCGAGCGCCCGGACCGCCGATGCCGCCGCGCGCCCCTTCTATGCGCATGCAGGCGCCGCGATCCGCTTCGAAGTGTGGTCGCCACCGATCAATGCGCCGGCGGCGCGAGCGGTCTTCGGCTCCGAGAAGGCGCCGATCGTGGTCGCTTTCGCGCGCACTGCGGACCCTCACAAGGGGGCCGCGGACCTCCTCCAACTGGATCCGCGCAGCCTCGGCGACAACGCGCTCCATATCGTGTCGGGCGGTGACGTCGATAGCCGCTTCGCCGCAGCCCTCGTCGAGCGCTTCCGCGGCCGGGTGCAGTTCCATGCGCGCCTGAGCGATGTCGACAAGTTCCGCCTGCTGGCGTCCGCCCGCGCGCTGGTCTTTCCCTCGCGGTTCGAGGGATTCGGGTACCCCCCCGTCGAAGCCTGCTTCGCTGGCACCGAGGTCGCCGCCTACGATCTGCCGGTGCTGCGGGAGACGGTGGGCACCGTTGCCCATCTGGCGCCGGTGGGCGACGTCGCCGCGCTCGGCGCGGCACTCCATCGGGCCCGCGGCTCGCCCGGCCGGCAGGCGGCGCTGCTTCAGGCGGTCGAGGCGCGGGTCGATTTCGGACCGGCGGCGGCGCGTCTTGCCGAGATCCTGTGGCGCAGCCTCGATGCGGTGCAGCCGCGGACGCGGCACGCGACCAGCCCGCAGTGCCGGGTTACGGCAGCCCGGGCACCGCGTCTCCTGACGCTCGCCGTGGAGCCGGGAACGGTGATCGCGCGCGGCACGGTGCTCCGCTGGCCGGAGGGGCTCATCCGCCACGTGGTCGCGGCTTCCGGCCAGGACGGCGTCGTTGAGGTCGAGCTCGACCTTGCCGCGCCGCCGCCCGGCAACGGCGCTCTCGCTGTCGGTGATGCGGACGGGTCGCGATCGACGCCCGCCTTCCCGACGCCGCACCGCGCGGACAACCCGGTGGACCGGCTGATCGAGGCGGCGCGCGAGGCCGGTTCCCACCTGCCGCCGCCCGGCCTCGTGCCGGCGGCCGACCGCAAGCGCGTCCTGTTCTGCACCATCGTGCCGATGACCCCCGTCGACCAGGGCAATCGCGCCGTGACCTTCCGCCTGGTCGCCCATCTCGTCGCCCTCGGCTTCGACGTCGACGTGGTTCTGCAAGGGGGCGAGGTGCCGGGCGCATTCATCTCGCATTTCGGCGACCGCGTTCGGGTGGTGAGCTCACCATTCCCCGACTGGGCTGCGGCGCCGGAGGCGCAGGCACGCCTCGCCCGGCTGGCCGAGATCGACCGCGACGCCTCGCTCGATCCGGCACGCCGCGCAGCGTTTCGACGCGAGGCATCGACCTACCATCCATGGTTCGTCGTCAGCGACGCCGTCGTCGAGCTGGCGCTGGGCCTTTATCGGCGCCACGACTATGCAGCGCTCGTCTGCAACTACACCCATATGGCACGCGTGGCGAAGGAGCTGGAACTCGTGCGGCCGCTGCCGCCCAGCGTGATCGTGACCCACGACGCGCTATCGCGGCTGGACCTCGACATCAAGGGCACGCCGGTCGACACGATGTACCGCTGCTGCTCGCCCGAGACGGAACGCGACGTGCTGAACGCGATCGGCGGTGCGGTCGTGCTCGCCATCTCGGAGGACGAGCGGGACTACTTCAGCTCGATCGGCGTCACGCGGTCGCTGGTCGTCTGCGAATATGACGGATATGCGGAGGTGCGAGAGACCCCTGTCCCAGAGACGGGCTTCGCGCAGCAGCGCCTGGTCTTTCACGGCAGCGCCAATCCGCTGAACATTGCGGCGCTCGACTGGTTCGTCGAGCGCTGCTGGCGGGAAATCCTGGCTCGCGTCCCGACGGCGCGACTTACGATCTGCGGCAAGATCGCCGCCTCGTGGTCGCGGGTGGTGCCCAATCTCGATAGCGCCGGTCTGGTCGACCGCGATCAGCTCATCGAAACATTGCGCGCTGCCTCGATCGCCATCAATCCGGCACTCGCCGGGACCGGCCTCAAGATCAAGACGGTCGAGGCCGCCTGCCTCGGTCTCCCGGCCGTCTGCCTGCCGCGCGCAGTGGACGGGCTCATGGATGTGGCGGACCGGTTCGCGATCGTGGCCCAGGACGAAGCAGGCTTCATTGCCGGCTGCATCCAGCTGCTGACCGATGCGGCGACCTGGCAGCGCCTGCACGCGTCGGCGCTGGAGTTTGCCGCCGAGCGGTTCTCGTCAGACCGGGTCTACCGCGCGCTCGACGAGGCGATGGGCTGGAACGCCGGGACCGGGTCCCGCCGCCTCCAGCCACGCCGGCCAGGATCGCGCGCTCGGGACGTCGAAGAGGGTCTGGCGGCCGGACGCGTCGCGCTCGCCGCCGGCGACGCAGGCCGTGCGGCTGCCTGCGGCGCAGCCGCCGTCGCGGCCGATCCGGGCGATTCCCAGGGATACAGGTTGATTGCGCTGGGGCTTCGGGACAGCGGTGACCAAGCGGGCGCTGCTGAGGCCGCGATCCGTGCCTTGCACGCGGCCCCTGCCGATCCCGAGAGCATGATGCTCGCTCTGGAACTCGCACCGGAGCCGCTGGCGCCACTTCGCCCTTGGATCGAGGCGCCGATCGAGATTGCCGTTGGCGAGACACGGCCCTTCCGATTTCCGACGCCGGCGGCCGGGTTCGGCTGGGCCTATCCCGAGACCTGGGGGTGCTGGACGGCGCATCGCCAAGCGCGCATCGTGCTGCACTCGGCAAATCCGGAGGGCGAGGCGCTGGTTGCACTCCTGCATCTCCATGCCACCGATGACGGCAGCGGCGACGACCAGATCGTCGACCTCTTCGTCGACGGCAAGGCGGCCGGCGCTTTGGAAATCAAACGTGATGACATGGCGCAGGACTATGTGGTGCCGTTGCCGGCCGGTGCGTTCGGGTTGGGCGGCCGCGTGACGATCGATCTTTGGATTCATCGGCCGGCGGTGAAACGCCAGGACGGCGAAATCGTTGACCGGAGGCGGCTTGGGGTGGCGTTGTCGGCGATCACGCTGTCGAAGGTGCCGCCGCCCGACGCGCGGCGGTGAGGGCCGGAGAGACCGCCATGTCGCGCGTCACGCTCCGGATCGATCTGGCGCCGAATCGCCAACTCGGCCCCGGCAAGGTCCGCCTGCTCCAGCTGGTCGCCGAGACCGGCTCGATCTCGGCGGCCGGGCGGGCGATGGGAATGTCCTATCGCCGTGCCTGGCTACTCGTCGACGCGCTCAATCGGATGTTCCGGGAACCCGTGGTGGCGACGAAGCTGGGCGGCAAGGCTGGCGGCGGCGCTTCGCTCACGCCGTTCGGCGAGACGCTCGTGTCACGCTACCGTGAAATGGAACGCATGGCGCATACCGTGTGCTCGGAGCATCTCGCCGCGCTGGACGCGGCGCTCGACGAGCCAGCCGAACCCTCCAGCGAGCATTAGGCCGCCCGGCCGTCCCACGCCGGACCATCCACGCCACGTTGCGGGCGCAGCAGAAGCCAGCCGGCATCGTTCGCCGTCTCGGTCGCCAGATCGTGGTGGGTCTGCTCGCGAAGCGTGCCAAGAGCCTCGTGATCCGCAAGCGCGGATGCGACGGCGGCGACGAGCTGCCTGACCGAGCGGGGACGCCGCGTCGGCGATCCGGCGCCGCGCGGCCCGCCACCGGCCTCGATGACGGGTGCGCCGGCCCGCTTTGCGGCCTCGACGAGCGCCGCGGCCAGGCTGTCGCCCGCTGCAAGGTCGACGAGCAGGCCGCAGCCGACAAGCCCGGTCAGGGGGCCGACGACGCGCCGGGGCCCGGACGGCGAGGTCGCGAACCGGCGGACATCGGCGGCCTCGGTATCGACGACCGCTGCCGTCACGCCCAGCCGCGTGGCAAGGTCCTGCAGGGCCTGGACAAGCGGGTTCTGCGGCTCGCCCAGGATCCACAGGCGCCGAAGGGGCAACTCGGGATTGCCCTGGAGACAGGTGCATTCGAAGCCGCCGTCGCGCCGGAACGGCACGGGAATGACGGCCTCGACACCACGGCGCGACTGCAGCGCCCGGAGCCGGTCGATGCGGGCCGAGAGCACGGTCACCGGGACGGTTGCTCCAAGAAGCGCGACCAGCGACTCGGGGTTGCCGCCCGACAGCTCGATAGAGTCATGACGGACGAAGGCATGGCGAAGCGACGGCGGCGGCGATCCGAGATCGCTCTGGCAATCGCGCATGAAATAGGCGGTCTCGAACGCGCGCAGGGCGACGAGGTCCGACAGATCGACCGCCGACCAGTCCTCGGGCGTTGCAGGGCCCAGCGCCTCGGCCAGATCGGTCGAGAGGAATACCCTCGCTTGGCGGCCAATTCGTTCGACACCGTCGGAGGCGACAGGCCCGACCGGACCGCCGAGGTGGATCGCCACCGTGCCGAGCGCGACGAAGTGATCGAGCACGGCGAAGAAATGGTCGGAAAGGATGTTGTGCCGATCGAGCGCCGAGAGCGGCGCGACGATCAGTACCGTTCGCGCGAAGCGGCAGACGATCTGCCGGCGGGTCGCTTCGAGAGCGTCGAGAACGGCCAGCCGGATCGCGCACGAGGCCGCCGTCGAGCTGGCGGCGAGCGCCGGTAGCGGGGACCGATCAAAGGCAAGCTTGACCAGTTCCAGGACCATCGCACGGTGGCTCGGCAGAAGATGCAGCGGCTCGTCGGAGTCGAACCCCTCCATGGCATGAGCGTGGGAGAGCAGCGGCGCGCCACTGGCCAGAGCCTCCGCCACCTTGATCTTCAGCCCCGTCCCGAACGCCATCGGGGTCAGCACGACATCGACCCGGCGATAGAAGTCCGCGACGTCGGGCATCCGACCCATAAGCTCCAGATTGGGGTGGCTCCAGCGCGTGAAATCGTCGGCGCAGCCGCCGGCGACCATGAGCTTGACCGGCGCCATGTATTTCTGGAGCAGCGGCAGGGCCTCGCGGAGAAAGTTCTCAAGATTGCGGCGGTTGACGTTGTTGCGGGCGCCGATGATGCCGGCTCGCAGCCAGCCGTCGTCGGACGGCGCGCCTTGCCACCAGCCGCGCTCCGGCTCGGCATGGAGCATGGTCAGGCAGTTCGGGTGGCCGAGCGTGGCACTGAAGTACTCCGCCTCTGAAGGCTTGATGGCCCAGACGAGGTCGGCGCGCGCGAGGCCCCTCGCCTCCTCTTCCTGCGTCGTGTGGAAGAACTCCGGCGCGATGCCGTGGGCGCCGAGAAGCTCGCGGCGGGCGCTGAACGCGTCATGCGTGTCCAGGATCGTGAAGATGCCGGGCGGCACCGCGTCCAGGCAGAAGCTCAGCCAAGTATAGTTGACGATGACCAGATCGACCGGCTGGATCCGGCACGACCAGCCGACGAAATGACTGACATCGGCATCGGCCCACTCATCGATCGTGTGATCCGCGCCGGCGGCCGGGCGATGTACCAGGCGAGATGGTGCAACGAGCTGATAGCTGTCCCACGCCATGGCCATCTCGCGGTCGTGACGGAGCTGCCGGCGCATCCGCCAGTCCCTTTCCGCCGCGTAGTGCACGAAGTGGATCCGCGCGCCCTGCCGCTTGAGCTCGCTGCAGACCTCAAAGATTCGCTTGCGGTTGCCGTGATCCTGCGGATGGGTCGGCGTCGGTGCGACGACGAGGATTTCGAACCCGTGCCACGCTCCGGTCGCGCCGCTAGTCAAGCGTGATGTCCTCGAGGCCGGCCAGCATCGCCGAGGTCATCGTGTAGCACGCGCCGATCTGCAGCCGGAACATCTCCGGATCATCGGTGTCGTGGACCAGCCCGTTGATCGTGCGCAGATGGGGCGGCAGCTTGTTGAAATAGAGCGTGGCGCGATGCCAGTGCTCCTTCACCTTCGCCGCGAAACGCTGCGGGTCCATCGTGAAGTCGGACACGGCCTGCCAAGCGGCGCGCTTGCGGAACCAGGTGCGGGTCAGCCGCTTCGCCTCGACGAGATGCGCGACCTTGGCAAGGGGGGCATAAATGATCCTGCCCTTCTTCTCGCGGATGCGGCGCAGGAGATCGATCTCCTCGTTGCTCAGCAG
>DATGFU010000231.1:0-4060 GCA_035308865.1 Allostellaceae bacterium
TGGTGACGTTCCAGGATTGGCCGCATCTCGCCCAGCTGCGCGAGGCGATGACGATCGACGGCATCGAAGGGCTGATGCTGAAGCGCGCCGACTCGCCCTATCTCGCCGGACGGCCGAAGGGCCCGTGGTTCAAGTGGAAGCGCGGCGCGCTGACGCTCGACTGCGTGCTGATGTACGCCCAGCGCGGCCACGGCAAGCGCAGCTCTTTCTATTCGGATTATACATTCGGCGCCTGGCGCGAGACCGAGCTGGTGCCGGTCGGCAAGGCCTATTCCGGCTTCACCGACGAGGAGCTGCTGCAGCTCGACCGCTGGGTGCGCAACCACACGGTCAAGAAGTTCGGCCCGGTCCGCGAGGTCGAGCCGCTGCTGGTGATGGAGATCGCCTTCGACTCCGTGCACCGCTCGACCCGGCACAAATCCGGCCTCGCCATGCGCTTCCCGCGCGTCCACCGCATCCGCTGGGACAAGCCGGCCGCCGAGGCCGACCGGCTCGGCGCGCTGGAGGCGCTGATCGCCGACTGAGGGCGGCGGCGAAACCTCGACCGGACCTCGCGTGTTGTCCTGGAAGGGCGGGACACCGGGTACGGTTTACGGCCGCTCCGTCCGGCGCAGCGGGAAGCGGCCGACACAGCGAGTGTCTGACATGAACGGGACATCTCTTCTCATCCGATCGGCCGCGATCGCGCTCGCGGCCTCCGCCGCCTGCGGCGCAGGCTGGGCACAGAGCACGGCACCGGCGCCGCAACCCGATACACCGCCTCCCGCGTCGGGACAACCGAACGGCCAGCCCCCGCAGACCACGCCCGATACGGGCACCCAGCAGGAACCGCTGGCGGAGAAGCTCAACCGGTCGAACGGCGTGATCTACCCGGCGCCCGGCGTCGATCCGGAGATGGCGAAGCCGGCACCCAATCCGGGTCCGGACAGCACGCCGGTTGTGCCGCCGCCGGGAACGCCGGAGAACAAGCCGAACATTCAGCCGAAATAGCCGCCTCAGGCGGCGTGGCGCTTTCGCAGGTACTGGTCGATATCGACGGCGTCGGCCTGCTCGGGATCGAGGTACTGCTCGGCGTACTCGCGGTAGATGCCGGTCGTCAGGAAGAGCTCGAAGATGTCGGGGTCGATATGCCCCTCGTCGCGCATGTGGGCGAGGATCGACACGGCCTCCGAGAGAAGAAGCCGCCGCTTGTAGGGCCGGTCGCCGGCCGTGAGCGCCTCGAACACGTCGGCGACGGCAAGCACGCGCGCCAGCATGCTCATCTCCGGCCCGACGAGCTGCTTGGGGTAGCCCCTGCCGTCGATCCTCTCGTGATGGCCGCCGGCGATCTCGATGGCGTTGCGCAGATGGCGGGGCAGCGGCAGCCGCTCGAGCATGCGGATCGTGTCGATCACGTGCTCGTTGATCTTGAACCGCTCCTCCTCGGTCAAGGTGCCGCGCTCGATCGAGAGATTGTATATCTCGCCGCGATCGTAGAGGTGCTTCGGCACGTCCATCCGGATGCCCCAGGGGTTGTCGGGGCCGATCACCGCGCGCCCCTCGCGCTCGATCACCTGATCCGGCCGGTTTTCCAGAAGCTTCTCGGTTGCGGGGAGCACGGCCGCCGGGGCGGCCACTTTGCGTTTGCGCTCGTCGCGGGAAATTCCGATCCGGTCGTCGAGCGTGCGCGTCCACGTGCGCTCGGCGATCCGGCGCAGCCGGGCGAGGCGATCCGGACTCATGGCCTCGCCGCCGATATTGCATGAGGCGACGAAGGTGAACTCCTCGTCGAGCATGGCCCAGGT
Organism: Allostellaceae bacterium; assembly: GCA_035308865.1. Classification (GTDB taxonomy): domain Bacteria; phylum Pseudomonadota; class Alphaproteobacteria; order ATCC43930; family CGMCC-115725; genus DATGFU01. The sequence goes on from DATGFU010000231.1 coordinate 1,785, forward strand.
CGCCGCGAGGCTGTCGAGGCAGGCCGTGCGGTCGGCGCCGTCGGCGATCGCCTTCCAGCACGCCACCTCGGCCTCGCGCTTCACCACTTCGAAGCGCATGCGGATCTCGTGCAGCCGGTCGCAGATCGTCTCGAGCTTGGTCGCCTTGTCGACGACGTATTCGGGGGTCAGGACCTTGCCGCAATCGTGCAGCCATGCCGCCAGATGGAGCTCCTCCCATTGCGCGTCGGTCAGGCTGAAGCTCGCGAACGGGCCTTCCTTCGCCGCGACGGCCTTCTCGGCGATCATCTTCGCGATCACCGGCACGCGCTGGCAGTGCTTGCCCGTATAGGGGCTCTTGGCGTCGATCGCGCTGGCGATCAGCTCGATGACCGCCTCCAGCAGCAGCTTCTGCTCCTCCATCAGCCGCTGCGTCTCGATCGCGACCGCGGCATTGCCCGAGACCGCCTCGATGAGGGTCATGATGTCCCCCTCCTCGGCATCGGCGAACCGGGAAGGCTCCTGGAACAGCACCAGCACCCCGGCCAGCTCGTTGCGTCGGTCGCGCAGCGGGATGCCGAGCGCGAGCAGTGGGGTCTCGGGCATGAAGCCGGGGAACCAGCGGGCAAGCTGGTCCGGCTCGACCACCAGCTTGAGGCTTTGTCCCGAGGCGCCGCGCATCGCCGGATGATCGGCGTCGGCCGCCGGATCGAGATCGATCCGGTCGAGTTTCGTATCGTCGAAGGTCGCGACGGCACAGCTGAGATGCCCTTTGGGCTCCGCCAGGTAGACCGCGCCTCCGCGCGCATCGGCCACACGGGCGGTCTCCGTGAGAATGCGCTCAAGCAGCTTGTCGAATTGCCGCTCGCCGGCGAGCACCGAGCCGAGCTCGATGAAGCGCCGGATGGTGGCCTTCATCGTCGCCATGGACTGCGCGAGCGTGTCGATCTCCGCGATTGGCGATCGTTTGGTCTTGGTGGGGTCGAACTTGAGCCGCCGGATCAGCTCCGCCTCGCGGATCAGCGCCCGCAGCGGCCGCGAGGCGATCTGGGACACCGACAGCACCAACGGCACCAGCGGGACGACCATGAGGAGCGCGATCAGCAGGCCGAACTCGGCTTGCCGCCGCGTCCCCATCAGCAGCTTCGCGCGCGGCACCGCCATCCCGAAGTAGAGCGGCTCCCCCGGCAGGTCGAAGCGCGCCACGTAGCTCTGCCAGTCGTACCCCGCGACCAGGAAGTCACCGGTGCCGAGCCCGCCCGATTGCGCTTGCTCCGCCAAGGCCGCCAGGGCGGGCCGGTCCATCTCCCCAGCTTGCGGCAGGCGCGCGATGCCGGCCTGATCGAACTTGAGCGGCGGCATGCCACCCGAGGCCAGCAGGATCTCGCCTTTGCCGTTGAAGATCGTCATCTCTGCCGCTGGCGATGGACGCACGCGCTGCATCACGGCGGCGGATGCTTCCAGGGTCACGTCCACCGCCGCGACCGCATCGCCGCTTGCTGAGTGTCGGACGAAGGACGCGCCGATCTCGCCCGTGGAATAGAAGATGTAGGGCGGCACGACCCGTACGCCGGGACCCGCGAGTGCCGCCTTGTACCAGGGACGGGTCCGGGGGTCGTACTGGTAGCTCGGCACCGGAATGCTGCCGACCGGACCTCCCTCCGCATCGTAGAAGAGGAATCGGCCGTCCGGATTCCCGGAAGCGTCGCGCGTGACGCTCTGGACGAGGTAGACGGCGCCCACGGGCGGCACGACGTTGGCCGCGAACACGAGACGCGGCCCGATCGGGCGGACCAAGAACATGTCGCCGTTGGCATAGCCGAGATAGACGGCGGACAGGTTGGTGTCGCCCTTCAGCGTTTCCAGCACGAAGGGCAGGCTCTTCAGGCGTTCCTCGAGCGTGCCGGCCGCCGCCGCGCGACCGGCGGCCATCTGGTCGGCTACCAGCTCCGCGCGATCGTAGGCCAGCTCGATGGCGCTGCGGGTTTCGCCGCCGATAAGCTCGAAGACGGTCGCCGAATCGGAGAGCACGATCGACTTGGTCTGCCGATAATCGACGAAGATGATCGCGCCCGCGGCCAGCACCAGCAGGCACATGAAGCAGGCGCCGATATAGCCGTAGAGAGGGAACTGGCCCCGACTCTTCATCTGCCGACACGCCTCCTGCGGGTCCCGACGCGCCCAGCCCTCACCGTCAGGTTGCTAAAAGGAACCGTCATTGCCGATAGCAATCTCGTAATTCTAGATTAACCCATAATGCGGGCTTAGTGTAGATGGACTCCATGATGGACTCGATG
>DATGFU010000232.1:0-2364 GCA_035308865.1 Allostellaceae bacterium
ACGCTGGTGATGGCGATCCCGCCCGCGGTCATCCAGCCGATGATCTTCGCCGTCTCGGCCAGCTATTTCGCCGAGCTGATCCGGGACGCGCGGCTGCGCTTCACCGGGATCGGCGTCGGCGGATCTCTGGGATCGGTGATCGGCGGCGCCTTTCCGGCGATCGCCAGCGCCCTATACGCGGCGAGCGGGACCATCTGGGCCCCGCTCGCCTATTACGCCTTCATTTCCGTGGTCTCGATCGCCGCCGTCCTGGCGACGAGCGAGACCCGCGACGTCACGCTCTGATCTGCCGCCCTACTGCAGCACGATCTCGGCGCGGCGGTTCTGAGGCTCGCGCACGCCGTCGGCGGTCGGGACCAGGAGCCCGTTCTTGCCGACGCCCACCGTGGTGATCTCGCCGGCGGCAACGCCGTCGGTCACCAGCTGGGTCTTGACCGAGGCCGCACGCCGCTCGGACAGTCCCTGGTTGTAGGCGGCCGTGCCCACCGTGTCGGTGTGGCCGGTCACGGTGATCTGCACCACGTTGCCCTGCTTGACGGCGTCGGCGGCCGCCTGGATGACCTTCGCCGCGGCGTCCGTGATGTTCGACTTGTCGAAGTCGAAGAACACCTGGAACGACCGCTGCGCTTCGACCTTCGGCTGCGGGGGCGGGGTGGGCTGTGCCGCCGGCACCGGCGGAGGCGCCGCGACGGCGGGCGCCGGGGCTGGGTGGAACTTGTAGCGCAGCGTCAGGTACCACTCGGCCGGCGGGTTGTAGGTGCCGTCGACGAAGGCGGCGCCATAGTTGATCGAGCCGACGGTGATGTACCGCTGATCGGTGATGTTGGTGCCGCCGAGAACCACCTCGTATTGATCGTCGGGCGAGACGTACTGCACCGACGCATCGATGATGTCCTCCGTCGGCCGCCGCAGTTGCGGCGTCTCGTACACGTCGTTGAACAGCGACGATGTGTGCGTATAGCTCAGGAGGAACCGCAGCGTCGCGTCATTGCCCAGCGTGTAATCGTATTCCGGGCTGAGGTTGATCTTCCATTTCGGCGTCTTCGGCAGCTTCGTGCCGATGAAGACGCAGGAGAGGCCGCAAGTAGCCGGGTCAGAGGTAACTCCAGGGATAATATACGTGTAGTAGGCGTCGATGTAACTGGCCGCCGTGGTGAGCGAGAGGCCGTCGCCGAGCAGCGCATGACCTTCAAGCTCGGTGCCTAAGATGTCGGCATTGCCGGCATTGCGAGTGACCGGCGAGGCCTCTTCCTGGAACTGGAGCTGGATATTGTCGTACTGGCTGTAGTAGCCGGCCCAGTTGAGGAGCAGGTGGTGGTCGAACCATTCCGACTTGAGCCCGATCTCGTAGGTCTCATCCTTCTCCGGTCCGAACGCGGCTTGGTCCGAGTTCGAGATCGGGGCCGACAGGCGCGTCGTCCAGCCGCCGCTCTTGAAGCCCTTCGCCCAGTTGAAGTAGGCCATCAGGTCTTCGTTGAAGTGATATTGCACGCCGGCGGTCGGCGTGAACTCGTAGAATTTCTGGGTCGATAGCTGGTCCGGGAAGTAGCGGAGCGGCTGTCCGGGGACCGGGAAGCCGAGGAGCTCCTGGCAGGTCAGGAAGGCCGGCGCGCCGAGCAGTGCCGCCGAGGCGGTCGGCGGATAGCATCCCGATGCCTTGTACGAGAGCCCGTTCTCGTCTGACTGGCTGCCGGTGAAGTCCTTCTTTTCGTAGGAGTACCGGCCGCCGAGCGTGATCCCGATCTCGTCCGTCACCTTGTAGTCGGCGTGCACGTAGCCCGCGTAGTTCGTCGTGTCGATCGTGTTGCCGCTGCCGTCGTAGACCATCAGGAGGCCGCCGTCGAACGGCACGAAGTCGTGCACGTAGCCCCATTCGTTGAAGTAGTAGAGGCCGGCCACGTAATTGAGGCGGGAATCGAAGGCGGTGCCGTTCAGCTGGAGTTCCTGCGTGACCTGACGCTGCGACTGCTTGTCGGTCACGTTCAGGAACTGGCCGTTATCGGCGGCGCCGTCGAGGTCGATGCCGATATTCCAGTTGGGCGTCGCACGGTAACCGGTGATCGACTTGACCGTGGTCGTGTCGTCGAGCTTGTAGTCGATCGTGAAGCCGCCGCCGAAGGAATCGACCTTGGCGAAGCTCGGCCCGTTGGCATAGGTGGTGTCGATGTCGCCGGTCTGGGTCGTGGACGGACCGATCTGAAGGAACGGCAGGCCGCTGTCGAGCGCCGGGCGGCCGTTCCGCGTGGTGTTGCAGAGCACGCCGATCTGCACGCCGGGAATCTGGCATGCCTCGTAGAGCGCCGCGATCGAGCCGTTGTTCACGGCCGCCGGGAACTGGCCGAACACCTTCAGCACCGTGTTCGG
>DATGFU010000233.1:0-1666 GCA_035308865.1 Allostellaceae bacterium
CGACCATGCTGCTGGGTGCGGCCCGCTATCTTGCCGAGACGCGCAACTTCGCGGGCACCGTGCATTTCATCTTCCAGCCTGCGGAAGAAGGTGCCGGCGGCGGCCAGGTGATGGTCGAGGAAGGCCTCTTCGATAGGTTCCCCGTCGAGGAGGTCTACGGGCTTCACAACATGCCCGGCCTCGCAGTGGGGGCCTTCGCGGCGCGCCCGGGTCCGATGATGGCGGCCGCCGACCGGTTGCGGATCAAGGTACGCGGCAAGGGCGGCCACGCCGCGCAGCCGCACAAGACGATCGACCCGGTGGTGATCGGTGCCCAGATCGTCACGGCACTGCAAACGATTGCCAGCCGCACCGCCGACCCGATCGAGAGCATCGTTGTCTCGATCACCATGTTCCATGCCGGCTCGGCCGAGAACGTGATCGCCGAGGAGGCGCTTCTGGCCGGCACGGTCCGGACCTTCGACGCCACGCTGCGCGACCAGGCCGAGGCCCGGATCAAGACGATGGTTCCGGCCATTGCGGCAGCCTTCGGCGGCAGCGCCGAGGTCGAGTACGTGCGCGGCTATCCGGCGACCGTCAACCACGCGGCCCAGGTCGAGAAGGCGCTATCCGTCGCATCGCGCGTGGCTGGCGCCGCGAAGGTCGACGGCGACGCGGCGCCGCTGATGGGGGCGGAAGATTTTGCCTACATGCTGGAGGCCAAGCCCGGCGCCTATCTCTTCATCGGCGCCGGCTCCGGCGAGGGCGGCCGCAACCTCCATCAGGTGGGCTACGATTTCAACGACGAGATCCTGCCGATCGGTGCCAGCTATTGGTCGCAGCTCGTGGAGACCGTGCTCCCGCGGCAGTAGCGGCCACTGCGTTCCGAGGCGCCAGCAGGCGCCTCGGACAGCCGCGCCCGCTTCTCCTCACGCCCCGATCGACAGCGCCAGCCGCCGCAGCAGCCCGGCGAGCGCCGCCCGCTCCTCCGGGTCGAGCCCGGCGACGAGGCTGTTCTCGATCGCCATGTCCTCGCGGAAGGCCGCCTCGATCCGCTCGCGACCGGTATCGGTCAGCTCGACCAGCAGGCTGCGGCCATCTTCGTCGTCGGCGCGGCGGCGGATGAGCCCGGCGCGTTCCAGCCGCTGCAGCCGGTCGGTGAGGCCGCCGGAGGAGATCATCAGCGAGCGATAGAGCTCGGTCGGCCGCAGGCGAAAGGGCGGACCTGCGCGACGGAGCGTGGCCAGCACGTCGAACTGGCCGGTGTCGAGACCGTGCCTCTCGAACACTGCCTCGATGTCGCGCCGCACGCGGAGGGTGATCCGGCGTGCGCGTGCCAGGATCGCGGCGCCGTCGGTGGCCGTGTCCGGCAACTCGCGCGACCATTGCCGTAGGATGAGATCGACATGGTCGGCGGCAGGTTCGGCTGTGTCCATGCGGTCGAGCCTAGCAGCGACGATATCTTGACGCCAAGATATTTTGCTGATATCTCGATATCAAGATAACTTGGGAGGCCGATATGCAAGCGGCGTTCAGCGTGGCAGGCATCGATCATATCGTGCTGCGCGTGGCCGAGCGGGATCGCGTCCTCGCCTTTTATCGCGACGTGCTCGGCTGCGCGGTGGAGCGCGAGCAGCCCGAGATCGGCCTGACCCAGCTGCGGGCCGGCGCGGCGCTGATCGATCTC
>DATGFU010000234.1:0-15868 GCA_035308865.1 Allostellaceae bacterium
CCGCCTACCCGAGCTCATGCGCTTCGGCCAGGTCCACGGGCTGAAGATCGTCACCGTGGCCGACCTGATCCGCTACCGCCGCCTGCACGACACGGACGGCGAGCCTGCGGTGGCGGCTCCGGCGCTGCAGCGCTGCCGGGCCGGCTGACGAACCAAACGACTCAACGCGGCGAGAGGGAGCAGCCACGCGATGTTCATTTCACCCTTACCCGACCGGATCGACGTCGCTGGACATTCCGTGGAATGCCTGATGGCCGGCGAGGGACCGCCGGTCCTCTTCCTTCACCCCGGCCACGGCGTCGAGCCGACCGACCCCTATCTCGCGGCGCTGGCCCGGCATCACCGGGTGATTGCGCCGTCGCATCCGGGCTTCGGCGGCACCGCGCTGCCCGAGGGAATCACCACGGTCGACGATCTGACCTATTTCTATCTCGATCTCATCGAGGGGCTGGGGCTCGGCAAGGTGGCGCTCGTCGGCGCCTCCTTCGGCGGCTGGATCGCCGCCGAGCTGGCGACGATGGGAACCGAGCTGTTCTCGAAGCTGGTGCTGCTCGACCCCGTCGGAGTCAAGTTCGGCGGGCGCGAGACCGTGGATATCTACGACATCTTCGCCACGACGATCGACCAGATCCCCGAGCTGTTCTTCAGCGACCCGGCCTTCGGCAAGCAGGCGCTGGGCAATCTCGATTTCATCAACATGAGCGAGGCGTCGATCGAGCGCTTCGCGCGCAACCGCGAATCGCTCGTCCTCTTCGGCTGGTCGCCGCCGCTTTACAATCCGAAGCTGCGGCAGCGTCTCGCCCGGATCAAGCTGCCGACGCTCCTCCTGTGGGGCGAGGACGATCGCATCGTCCCGACGAGCTACGGCCAGTCCTATGCCGCCGCCATTCCGGACGCCAAGTTCGAGGCGATCCCGAATTCCGGCCACTACGGCTACATCGAGCAGCCCGGCGCCTTCGCCGACCGCACGATCGCCTTCCTCAGCGCCTAGCCCCCACTCGAACGAAACGACCGCGCGACGGGAGATCGGAAATGGAAGTCTGGCAGTTCAACGAGCAGTCCATGCATTACGCGTGGGACACGATCCAGGGGCCGACCAAGGTCACGCCGCCCAACCGGCACTGCGATCCCGTCGTCGCCCACAAGCTATACAACCGATACCTCGACGAGTGGCTGCTCGGCGACGAGCTGGGCTTCAACATCTTCGTCAACGAACACCACGCCTCGTCGAACTGCATGTCGACCTCGTGCACGCTGACGCTGTCGATCCTGGCGCGCCAGACGCGGAACGCGCGGCTGCTGGCGCTCGGCTGCCCGATCGCCAACCGGACCGATCCCTACCGGGTCGCCGAGGAGTTCGCGATGATCGACGTCATCTCGGGCGGGCGGCTCGAGATGGGGCTGGTCAAGGCGTCGCCCTTCGAGCTTGCGATGTCGAACCAGAGCCCGGCCCGTATCATGGACCGCTACTGGGAGGCGCATGACTTCATCGTCAAGGCGATGACCCATCAGGACGGACCGTTCACCTGGCAGGGCGAGTTCTTCCAGTACCGCAATGTCAATGTCTGGCCGCGGCCGTACCAGCAGCCGATGCCGCCGATGTGGATCACCGCCTCGGGCCCGGCGACCGGCAAGAAGATCGCCCAGCTCGGCTATGTCTGCGCGACCTTCTTCAACGGTGCCGGCACCAAGATCCTGTTCGACGCCTACAAGGAGGAATACCGCAAGACCCACGGCTTCGAGGCGCCGGCCAACCGGCTCGCCTATCTCGGCATGATGGTGACCGGGCACAACGAGGCGCAGGTCGCCGAGCGTGTGGTCAAGATGAAGAAATACCTCGACATCCAGCCGCGCACGCCGCCGGCCTGGATCAACCCGCCCGGCTACGAGCCGGTCGAGGGCAACGTCAAGGCGCTGAAGATGGGCAAGAAGGGCCGGCTGAATTTCGGCCTGCCGATCAACCCGACCATCCAGGAGATGGCCGACGGCGGCATCTTCTTCGCCGGCACGCCCGACCGGCTCTACGAGCAGATCAAGACCTTCAGCGACCGCGTCGGTGGCATCGACCACCTGCTCGTGCTGAGCCAGGCGGCCGATCTCTCGCACGAGGAGACGGTGGACAGCCTAACTCTCTTCGCGAAGGAGGTTCTGCCGCGGCTCAAGGAGCTGAAGCGGCCGGTCGAGACGCCCCCCCTACAGGCGGCGGCGCCGGCCGGCAAGCTCACCGAGGCGGTGCTGTAGCGCGTCCGACCAACGACCGGCGGAATGCGCTCCGCTTTTCCGCCCTGCGACATCGGAGCGTAGGGCGGAAAAGCGAACCGCATTCCGCCATTGCGCGTGCGCTCGGTTCCGCTCAGTTCTCCAGCTCTTCGAACTGGTGCACGAGCCATTCGCGGAAGGCCGCGATCGGCCGCGCCTCGCGACGCTCCGGCGGATAGACGAGGTAGTAGCCGAGGTCGCGGTTCAGCACCCGGTCGAACGGCTCGAACAGCCGGCCGCTGCTGATATCGTCGCGAACATAGACGCGCTGGCCCATTGCCACGCCGATGCCGGCGATCGCCGCCTGGAACGTCACGCTGAGTTCGTCGAAATGAAGATTGTCGCGCGGCACGAAATCGGCGGCGCCCGCTGCTGCCAGCCATTCCGGCCAGTCGTTGGGCCTCAGCTCCGTGCGCAGCAGCGTCTGGTTCTTCAGAATATCGACCGGATAGGGCCGGCCGGACGGCGGCAGCAGGTTCGGACTGCACACCGGCGTCAGCTCGTCGTGAAACAGGAAGACGCTTTCGAGATCGCTCCATTTGCCGTGGCCGTAGCGGATGCGCACGTCGACCTGCTCGCGGTTGACCTCGGTCTGGTCGGTCGCGGCCACCACGCGCACCTTGATATGCGGATGGTGCAGCTGGAAATCCGCCAGGCGCGGCATCAGGAACCCGATGAGGAAGCTGGTATAGGCGCGTACCGTCAGCGAGGCGGGAGCGCGCACGCCCACCAGTTTCTCGGTCTCCTCCTCGATCTTGACGAAGACGTCGGTCAGCGCGCGGGCGAATTTCTTGCTGCGGTCGGTCAGCACGATGCCGTGCCCGGTCCGCTCGAACAGCGGCGAGCCCAGATAGTCCTCGAGCGCCTTGACGGAACGGCTGATCGCGCCCTGGGTGACGCACAACTCGTCGGCGGCATGGGTGAAGCTCTGGTGGCGCGCGGCCGCCTCGAAGGCGCGGAGAGGGTTCAGCGGAGGGACCCTCCGAGGCGTTCTCCCGACGACCTTTGTCATGCCGGCATCATCGACGATCGACCCCGAGAGTCAAGCCAAGGGGGGCTGGGAAGGTCTTCCGGAAGTCTCCCCAGCATTGCGGCCGCAGCACTGCAGTGCTGGGCCGCCGCCGGGCTTGTAGAGGCCGTGAATCGATGTGTCGGCAGTGACATGAATCAAAGAAACCAGCGGCCGCCGTTTACCAGGATCGACTGGCCGGTGATGTAGCGCCCGTCCTCCGAGGCCAGCATCGCCGCGACCGCGCCGATGTCGTGGGTTTCGCCCACGAAGGGCAACAGGATGGAGGCGAGCGCCTTCTTTGCTTCGTCGCCCGCGCTCCGTTCGATGCCGCGCGTACGGATCGGGCCGGGGCAGATCGCATTCACCGTCACGTTGCGCGGCGCGAATTCGCGGGCGATCGCGCGGGTGAAGCCGATGATCGCAGCCTTGGCGGCGGCGTAGTCGTGGCTCATGACCGGCGCGATCACGGCCGATTCCGAGGCGATGTTGATGATGCGGCCGCCGCCGCGATCGACCATGCCCCTACCGACCAGTTGAGAAAATCGCATGGTGGTGAAGAGGTTGAGCTCGACGATGAAGCGCCAGACCGACTCGTCGGAGTCCAGGAAGGTCGACTTCCGCTCCCTGGCGCCCTGGCCCACGTTGTTGACCAGAATGTCGACGGAGCCGAGCTCCCGCTCCACGCGCTCGATGAAGCCCGTGATGGCGGCCCTGTCGGTGCAGTCGGCGGCCTGGGTCAGCACGCGCGTTTCGTAGGGTGCGAGGGTCTCGGCCGCCGCGGCCAGCGCATCGCCCTCCAGGTCGATGAGGGCCACGTCGGCGCCCTCCTCGGCGAAGCGGCGGGCACAGCCGAGGCCGATGCCGTTGGCGCCGCCGGTGACGACGGCGATCTTGCCCTCCAGGCGCTTCATAGTCTCGTTCTCATCCTCCCTGCCGCGCGAACGAGACCCATAAGTGCGGGGATGGCAAATCATAAAAACTAATGGACTCATCACCGCGCTTTGTTGCGCCCCGCCGCCTTGGCGCCGGCGGAGAACTTCACCGATTGTATGAGCGCAGTTCATTTCTCCATAAACAAAAATCGGTTGTCGCTGCCCCGAGGCTTCGGGACTATGAACTTGAAGTCGCCGCCGCCTGGACAAACGCGCCGCTGCGCCTTCCGGATCTTGGCTTCCGGGGCCAAGTCCCCGGAGAAATGAACGGAGAGCTGCAAGAGGGGATGCTGTGGAATACATATGGAATTCCTTTGTTATTGTCCCCTCTTCCGAATTGAAGTGTGGCAGAGCTGCCTGAGTTCGATGGATTGTCTAAGATTGAAGCGAAAAGGTCGCCCGGCATATCGCGCGATTGCGGTGGGTCCGGCGAGCCGGTACTTCAGAATGCGGGATTTGGAGATTAGTAAATGACGACCGCTGGGGAAGAGTTCATTCTGACCCGCGTCGACCAGCGCGGCGAGCTCGGCCGCGTTGCCTATATCACCGTCGACAACGAAGCGAAGCGCAATGCCCTGCCGACCGAAGGGCGGGCGGCGCTGGCGCAGGCGATCACCAACCTGTCCCACGATCCGGAACTCCGCGTCGTGGTGCTGACGGGGGCAGGCGACAAGTCGTTCATCGGCGGCGCCAATATCGGCGAGATGTCGGAATTCCCGGATCCGGTGGTGGCCGAGCGCGGCAGCAAGATGACCCATCTTGCCTGCGACGCCATCCGGCGCGCGCCGGTCCCGGTGATCGCCCGCATCAACGGCTACTGCCTCGGTGCGGGCATGGAGATCGCGGCCGCCTGCGACATGCGCGTGGCGGCCACGACGGCCCGGTTCGGCATGCCGGAGGTCAAATACGGGCTGCCGTCGGGCATGGAGGCCTGCCTGCTGCCCGGGCTGATCGGCTGGGGCAAGGCGCGCGAGCTCGTCTATACCGGCGAGATGATCGACGCCCAGGAGGCCTATCATTTCGGCTTCGTCGAGCGGCTCGTGGCCTACGAGGATTTGGACAAGTCGGTCGAGAACTGGGTAGCATCAATCCTGAGCGCCGGGCCGATCTCCATCCGGATCCAGAAGGAGCTCATTCGCGACTGGGAGCGGATGTCCATCGCGGATGCGGTGCAGCAGGGCATCCGGGCCGTCGGCAGGGCGCATGCTTCGGGTGAGCCCCGGCGCTTCCTGCGCGCCTATCTCGATCGGCGCCGGTCCCGGGAGGAGTAGTCGCCCCCAAAGGGCCGCTCCGGCGGCGCCTGCGGGAACGCGGTGCGAGGGTCAGTCCATGGCGCCATTCATCGTCGGCATCGGCGGCACGACCAAGTCGCCTTCATCGACCGAATACGCGCTAAACGTCGCGCTCGCGGCTGCCCGCGTCGCCGGTGCCGAGACCGCGCTGTTCGGCGGCCCCTTCCTGGCCCGGCTGCCAATCTACGACCCGTCGCGTCCGGAACGCACGCCGGAGGCGGAGGAGCTGCTTGCGGCGGTGCGGCGCGCGGATGGGCTGGTGCTGGCCTCGCCCGCCTACCACGCCGGCATCTCCGGCATGATCAAGAACGCGATCGATCTCATCGAGGATCTGCGGCAAGACGCGCGGCCCTATCTCGACGGGCGGGCGGTCGGCTGCATCGTCACCGCCTTCGGCTGGCAAGGGGGCGGCACGACCTTGACCTCGTTCCGCACCATCGTGCACGCGCTCCGCGGCTGGCCCACGCCGATCGGGGTGACGCTCAACACCGCCGAGAAGATCTTCGGACCGGACGGCGAATGCATCGACGCCAAGGCGGCGAGCCAGCTGACCCTGCTGGCCCAGCAGGTCGTCGGCTTCGCGTGCCGGCTGCCGGCCGCCGGGTGAAGATCGCCTTCATCGGCCTCGGCGTGATGGGCGCGCCGATGGCAGGCCATCTCGCGGCGGCCGGATACGATTTGACCGTCTTCAACCGCAGCGCCGGCAAGACCGAGCGCTGGCTGACGAAGCATGGCGGCCGCGCGGCGGGCTCGCTGACGGAGGCGGTGCGCGAGGCCGATCTCGTCTTCACCTGCGTCACCGACGACGAGGCGACCCGCGCCGTGGCAAGCGAGGCGGTCCGCGCGATGCGCGACGGCGCGGTCCTTGTCGACCACACCAGCGCGGCGCCTTCCACGGCGCGAGAGCTGGCGGCGATGGCTGACGGGCACGGGATCGGCTTCCTCGACGCGCCGGTCACCGGCGGCGAGCCGGGCGCTCTCGCCGGGCGGCTCGGCATCATGGTCGGCGGCGACCCGGCGGCGCTCGCCGCGGCAGAACCGGCGATGCACTCCTACGCGCGCGAAATCCGCCATATGGGCCCGGTCGGCGCCGGGCTCTTGAGCAAGCTCGTCAACGTCATCATCGCCGCGGGTTTCGGCGAGGCGGTCGCCGAGGGGATCGGCTTCGCGCGCCGCGCCGGATTAAATCTACCCGGTCTCGTCGAGGTGCTGTCGCAAGGCTCGTCGCGGTCCTGGGTGCTGGAGCACAAGGGGCCGGCGATGATCTCGGGCGACTACCGGCAAGGCAGCTTTTCGGTCGAGCAGATCCTGCAGGTCATCGGCACGGCGCGCGGCGAGGCGACCCACTACGGGTTAGACCTGCCGCTCCTCGACCTGCTGGAGGCGCGCTACCGCGTGCTGCGCGATCAGGGCGGCGGCACCTGGGACAGCGCGTCCCTGATTCACTTGGTCTGAGGCAATGGACGAGACTGGCCCGAAGATCGAGACACGCGGCGCCGTGCTGGTGATCGCGCTCGACCGCCCGGCGCGGCGCAACGCCGTCGATCACGCGACCGCGCTCGCGATCGAGGCCGCGATCGACCGGTTCGAGGCCGACGATTCGCTGCGCGTGGCGGTGATTACCGGCAGCGGCGGCATCTTCTCCGCCGGATCGGATCTCAAGGCCTCGGCGGCGGGCAGTCCGCCGGCGCGGACGCCGCGGCGCGGCTGGTACGGCATGATCGAAGGCCGGCCGGAGAAGCCGGTGATCGCGGCGGTCGAGGGCTTCGCGCTGGGCGGCGGCTGCGAGCTGGTGCTGGCCTGCGATCTTGTCGTCGCCGCGCGCGACGCAAGGTTCGGCCTGCCGGAGGTGCGTCGCAGCCTCGCCCCGGCCGCCGGCGGCATGCTGCGCCTGCCGTCGCGCCTGCCGGCCAACATCGCGATGGAGATGGCGCTCACCGGCGATCCGTTGCCCGCGGAGCGGCTTTACCAGCTGGGCCTCGTGAACCGGTTGTGCGAGCCCGGCACCGCGCTCGAAACGGCGGTCGAGCTGGCCGAGCGCATCGCCGAGAACCCGGCGCTGGCGCTGCGGACCGTCAAGCGGATGGTGCGCCGCAGCCTCGATATGGCGGAGGCAGGGGGTTGGGCCGACCAGGCAGAAGCGCTGGCCGCCCTGCGCGCATCGGAAGATTACCGCGAAGGGATCCAGGCTTTCGCCGAAGGCCGCAAGCCGGTCTGGCGCAACCGGTAGGAGGCAGCGTGGTCACACCGGTCGTCTTCGACGAGGAGATTCTGGCGGCGCGAAAGCGCCAGGCGGTGCTCTTCCCCGCCTTCGACCCGGCCTCCCTGCCGGCAGAGGAGGCGCGGCGGCGCATGAACGCGGCGGCGCTCTTCTTCAACGACGGGGAACCGGCCCTGCCCGTGATCGAGGATCACGTCATCCCGGGCGAAGGCGCCGATATCCCGGCGCGTCTCTACAAGCCGGCGGCACGCGACGGCCTGGCGGCGATTCTCTACCTCCACGGCGGCGGCTGGTTCAGCTGCAACCTCGACACCCACGACCGGTTCGCGCGCTGTCTCGCCCGCGACTCCGGCGCGGCGGTCCTCTGCATCGACTACCGGCTGTCGCCCGAGCACCCCTTTCCGGCGGCGCTTGAAGATGCCGTCGCCGCCTGGGCGTGGGCACGGCGGCGCGCCCCGGAGCTGGGACTCGACCCAGGCCGGTTCATGGTCGGCGGCGACAGCGCCGGCGCCAATCTGGCGCTCGCGCTGGCGATCGTCGAGCGCGACAACTTCCGGCCGATCCCTGCCGCGGCGGCGCTGCTCTACGGCTGCTTCGCGCCGATCTTCACGACGGCGAGCCAGCGCGCGCTGGGCGACGGCCGCGTCGGGCTCACGACCGAGCGCATGCGGTGGTACTGGCGGAACTACATCGGCCCCGACCTAGCCGACCCGCCGCCGCTCGCGGCGCCGTCGACCGCACCGCTCCACGGGCTGCCGCCCACCTTCGTCGGCTATGCCGAGCTCGATCCGCTGGCCGACGAGAGCCGCCGGCTCGCCGCCGCGCTCGACCGCGCCGGCGTCGTGCACGAGCTGAAAGGATGGGCCGGCGCCGGCCACGGCTTCCTGCAGCTCACCCGCGACGCTCGACTGGCGCGCGAGGCGACGGCCGAGATCGCGGCCTTTCTCGCGCGGGTGTAAGTGCCGTTCCCGCAATGAGCCTCGGGCATCGGCGCATCAGAAAAAATGGCTTGTTGGCTAGCGCCGGACTTCTGATGGTTGCCGCAACGGATGCCGTCGCACAGGCGAGCCGGCAATATCGGACCGCAAGCAAGGAAGAGATCGTCGTCTCCTGACGAGGGCGATCGATCGGAGGAACAGGATGTCGGTACGGCTTCGCCACGGTATCTTTCTCGCGCCATTGCATAACGTGGACGAGGATCCGCACGAGCTGATCCATCGCGATCTCGAGCTGATGGAGTGGATCGACCGGCTGGGCTTCGACGAAGCCTGGATCGGCGAGCACCATTCCGGCGGGTTCGAGACGATCGCCTCGCCCGAGCTCTTCATCGCCGCCGCAGTCGAGCGCACCAAGCACATTCGCTTCGGCACCGGGGTCATCTCGCTGCCCTATCATTCGCCGCTGATGGTGGCGAACCGCGTCATCCAGCTCGACCATCAGTCGCGCGGCCGGGTGATGTTCGGCTTCGGGCCCGGCCTGCTCGTTTCCGACGCGTCGATGCTGGGCATCGATCCCAAGACGCAGCGCGACCGCATGGCCCAGGCGCTCGACGTCATCCTGCGCCTGCTGGCTGGCGAGACCGTCACCGAGAAGACGGAGTGGTACAATCTCTTCGAGGCGCGGGTCCATCTCCTGCCCTACACCCAGCCGCGGCCGGAGATCGCGGTGGCCAGCGCGGCGACCCCATCGGGCGGTCGTCTCGCCGGCAAGTACGATCTGGCGATGCTCTGCGTCGCCGCGACGGATGCCAGCGGCGGCTTCAACGTGCTGGACGTCAACTGGAAGATCGCCTGCGATACCGCCGCCGAGTTCGGCCACACCATGGACCGCTCGCGGCTGCGGCTGATGGGGCCGATGCATATCGCCGAGACCCGCGAGCAGGCGCGGGCCAATGTCCGCTTCGGCCTCGAGAAGTACCTCGAATACGCGCGCACGGTGACGCCCGGCCGGTTCGGCAATTTCGAAGGCAAGGACCCGGTCGACGTGATGCTGGAATCCAGCCACATCGTCATCGGCACGCCTGATGACGCGATCAAGGTGCTGGAGAAGCTGCAGGAGAAGCAGGGCGAGTTCGGCTGCTTCCTCCATCAGTGCCATGACTGGGCCGATTGGGAGCAGACCAAGCGCTCCTACGAGCTCTACCGGCGCTTTGTCATGCCGCATTTCTCCAAGTCGAACGTCACGCGCGACGCGTCCTATCAATGGTGGCGCGATCATTCGCTGGAAGCGAGCGGCAAGAGCCGCGAAGCCGCCGCCGCAACCTTCGAGAAGTTCAAGATCGATACCGACAAGGCGAAATCCGGCCTCAGCAAGTGGCCTTACGGCTGAGTTGGCCGGCCGACCCCTCCCCCTGACCCCCTTCCCGCAAGGGGAGGGGGAATTAGCGACTCGTTTCCCCTCCGCTTGCGGGAGGGGGTCAGGGGGAGGGGTTGCACCGCGGAGGCGACCATGACGATGACTGTGTTGCGCGAGGACTCGGGCGGGTTGGCGACGCTGACGCTGAACCGGCCGGAGAAGCTGAACGCGCTGACCACCCAGATGTTCACCGAGCTGCGTGCTCATATCGATGCGATCGCGCGGGCGCCGGACCGCATCGGCCTGGTGGTGGTGCGCGGCGCCGGGCGGTGCTTCTGTGCCGGGCGCGACCTCGACGCGCTCTCCGGCGGGCAGGAGCCGCCCTTTCCGCAGTTCTTCGCCGACACGGTCGAGCGGCTGGCCGAGTTGCCGCAGCCGGTGATCTCTGTCGTTCACGGCGCCTGCTACACTGGCGGCCTCGAGCTGGCGCTTGCCGGCGATATGATCATCGCGGCCGAGTCCGCGCGCTTCGCCGACACGCATGCGAAATGGGCGATCACCCCGATCTGGGGCATGACCCAGCGCCTGCCGCGCCGCATCGGCATCGCCAAGGCCTATGAGATGATGCTGACCTGCCGCACCGTGAGCGGCGCCGAGGCGGCGGAGATCGGCCTCGCCAACCGTTGCGTTCCGGACGACGCGCTCGACGCGACGGTCGCCGCGCTCGCCGCCGAGATGCTCGAGAATTCCTGGTTCTCGCAGCAGGCCATCAAGCGCCTCGTCGTCGCCACCGACGGCATGCCGATCCGCGCCGGGCTGGCCTATGAATCGCACCGCACCGAAGGCTTCGGCCCCGACATGGCGGAGCGCCTGGCGCGCTTCGCGACGCGCCGGCGGACCTGACGGTTGCTTACTTGACGTAAGTAACTATGGAGCGCAGCATCGCCCCAAAATCGGCAGGGAGAGAGCGATGCTAGATTTCGGACGGATCCTGGACGCGCCGCGGACCATCTTCTCGCTCGACAATGAGGCGGCCTACGGTTTCCATCCGGCCGAGGTCGAGGAGGTCCAGCTGGCCTGGATCCGCCGCCATTTCGCCGAGATGCGGCCGCGCGTGCAGGTCGTCGACCGACTGGCCCGCGACATCGGCGTGACGCGGATCGACGCGCTGCAGGACATCACCAGCCTGTGCCTGCCGCACACGATGTACAAATCCTACGCCTCGGCCTATGTCGAGCAGGGGCGCTTCGACCGGATGACGAAATGGCTGGGCTCGCTGACGGCCATCGACCTGTCGCAGACCGACACTGCGTCCTGCGACTCGCTCGATACGTGGCTCGACCGCATCGAGGCGGAGACCCCGCTGCGCCCGCTCTGTTCGTCGGGCACCAGCGGCAAGGTCTCGTTCTTCCCACGCTGCACGCTGGCGCAGCAATATTTCATCCGCAACTACGTGCTGTTCAACGCCGGCTTCCGCGACGAGCCGGACAGCGGCCTCGGCGAGGTTGAGTACTTCACGCCATGGCCGGTCTCGACCGGCCGGCACAATCAGCCGCGCCTGTTCAGCCTGCTGCGCGAGGTGATCTATGAGGGCCGGCCGGACCACGTGCATACGCTCGGGCGCGGCCACCAAAGCGTCGAGATGCTGTGGCTGGCGGGCCAGCTCAAGGCGGCGGAGCGCAAGGGCGATCTTGCGGCGCTGAAGCTCTCGCCGGCAATGGAGCGGGTGCGCGCCCAGATCGCGCAGGCCCAGGCCGACACGACGGCGAACCTGGATTCCTTCATAGACGAGCTGGCCGAGGGCCAGCGCGGCCGCCGCATCTTCATGTTCGCGCTCGCCGATCACCTGATCCCGCTCGCCCAGGCCTGCAAGGAGCGGGGACGCCGGATCGAGCTGGCGCCGGACAGCTACTTCCTCGTCCCGGGCAAGCCCGGGATGAAGGGCATGGCCTTCCCCGATGGCTGGCTGGAACTCTGCAAGGAAGTGTTCCCCCATCCCTACCAGGGCATCTACGGCATGACCGAGGCGACCGGCCATGGCCGGCTCTGCCCGGCCGGCCATTACCACATGCCGCCCTGGATCGTGCTCTTCCTGCTTGATCCCGACACCAGCGTGCCACGCGAGCGGCAGGGCGTGCAGACCGGGCGGCTGACGGTCTTCGACCTCACCGCGGAGACCTATTGGGGCGGCGCCATCTCGGGCGACCGTGCCACCATCGACTGGCGCGGCTTCTGTTCCTGCGGCCGCCGCGGTCCGTTCGTCCACGACGACATCACCCGCTACGGCAATCTTCGCGACGACGACAAGATCACCTGCTCGCGCTCATCGGACGCCTACGAGCAGGCGGCACGTTTCGTCCTCGGCTCGATGCCGGAGTGAAGACGGCGGAATGCGCTTCGCTTTTCCGCCCTACGGCACCGGAGCGTAGGGCGGAAGAGCAACGCGCATTCCGCCATCCTGCGACCGAAAAGGAGGCGCAGCATGCGCAGCTGGTTCATTACAGGCGTCAGCAGCGGGCTCGGCAGTGCGCTGGCGACCGCGGCGATCGCGGCCGGCGACCGGGTCGGCGGCACCGTGCGGAGCGAGGCGGCGGCCGAGCGGTTCGCCGCTGCCGGGGGCCGGCCTTTCATGCTGGACGTCACCGACGCCGACGCGGTGCCGGGTGTGATCGCCGCGGCGGACGAGGCGCTGGGTGGGATCGAGGTGCTGGTGAACAATGCCGGCTACAGCCTCGCCGGCACGATCGAGGAGACGACGGCCGCCGACATCCGTGGCCAGATCGAGGCGAATTTCTTCGGGCCGCTCTCGATCATCAAGGCGGCGCTGCCCTTCATGCGGCCGCGCCGGCGCGGTCACATCATCAACGTCTCCTCGATCGCGGGCTGGATGACGCCCGGCGGCATCGGCGCCTACGGCGCGTCGAAGATGGCGCTGGAGAGCCTGTCGGACGGGCTGGCCGCCGAGATCGAGCCCTTCGGACTTCACGTCACCGTCGTCATTCCCGGCGCCTTCCGCACCGACCTGGGGCACTCGCGCCGGACGGGTGCGCGGGGACTCGCCGACTACGCCGCGCAGAACCGCGCGCGCGACGAATTCCTCCAGAGCTTCAGCACCTCCCAGCGCGGCGATCCGGCCAAGGCGGCGCAGGCAATCATCGGCGCCGTCCGCGCCGTGCCCCCGCCGCGGCGTCTGCTCCTCGGCCCGGATGCCGTCCAGGCGATGCGCACCCGGCTGGCCGCGCTGACCGCCGAGCTCGACCGCTGGGAAAGCGTGTCGACCGCGACGGATCTCGCATGACGGCGCGAGCCATGAAGACGCGGGTGACGGAGCTGCTCGGCATCCGCTACCCGATCGTGCAAGGCGGGATGCAATGGGTCGGGCGGGCGGAACTCGCCTCCGCCGTCTCGAACGCCGGCGGGCTCGGCATCCTGACCGGCCTCACCCAGCCGGCCCCCGAGGCGCTCGGCCGCGAGATCGAGCGCTGCCGGTCGATGACCGCGGCGCCATTCGGCGTCAACCTGACCATGCTGCCGTCGATCTCGCCGCCGCCTTACGAGGCCTATCTCGATGCGATCATCGACGGCGGCGTAAAGATCATCGAGACCGCGGGCAACGTGCCGGAGGCGATGTTCGCCCGCATGAAGGCGGCCGGCCTCGCCATCCTCCACAAATGCGTGGCCGTGCGGCACGCGCTGGCCGCCGAGCGGCGCGGCGTCGACGCGATCAGCATCGACGGGTTCGAATGCGCCGGCCATCCGGGCGACGACGACATTCCGGGCCTGATCCTCATTCCAGCCGCTGCAGCCAAGGTGAAAATCCCGATCATCGCATCGGGCGGGATCGGCAGCGGGGCCGGCATGGCGGCGGCGCTCTGTCTCGGCGCGGAGGGCGTCAACATGGGCACGCGGTTCTGCGCCACCAGGGAGGCGCCGCTCCACGACGCCATCAAGCAGGGCCTCGTCGCCGCCTCCGAGCGCGATACCAAGGTGATCATGCGCAGCCTGCGCAACACGGCGCGGGTGCTGAAGAACAAGGTCTCCGAGGAGGTCGCGGAGATCGAGCGTGCGACGCCCGGGATGAGCTTCGAGCAGATCCGCCACCTGGTCGGCGGCCAGCGAGGCCGCGCGGCGCTGGAGGCCGGCGCACTCGACGACGGCATCGTCTGGGCCGGCCTCGTCGTCGGGTTGATCGACGACGTGCCCAGCTGCGAGGAGCTGATCCAGCGGATGGTCCGCGAGTGCCGCGAGAGGCTGGAGACGGCGGGGAGATATTTCGGATAGGTCGACAACCCCTCCCCCTAGCCCCCTCCCGCAAGGGGAGGGGGAATGTGCTGTTCCCCCTCCCCTTGCGGGAGGGGGCTAGGGGGAGGGGAACGTCATCCGCTTATTCTGAAAACTCGTTTGCCGCCCCATCCCTGCTGCGGCCTGATGGGCGAGTGAGCGAGGGGGAGGAGAGGGCGGGATCCGCCGAGGCGGCTGAAGGGCTGCCGGTGCCGCGCCGGTACTGGGCGCATCTGGCGATCGCCGTGACCGTCACAATGGCGGTGATGGACGGCTCCATCGCCAACGTCGCCCTGCCGACCATCGCCCGCGACCTGGGCACCACGTCGGCCGCAATCATCTGGGTGGTGAACGCCTACCAGCTGGCGATCTGCGTCTCGCTGCTCGTGCTGGGCTCGCTCGGCGATATCCACGGCTATCACCGAGTCTACCGCGCCTGCATTGTCATCTTCATCGTCGCCTCGCTGGGCTGCGCGTTCTCCCCGTCGCTGCTGGCACTGTCGACCGCGCGCTTCTTCCAGGGACTCGGCGGGGCCGGCATTCTCGGCGTGTCCAACGCCATCGTGCGGACGATCTACCCGCGAAAGGAGCTGCCGATCGGGATCGGCCGCAACGCCCTTGTGGTGGCGATCGCGCTGGTGGCGGGCCCGAGCCTGGCTTCCGCGATCCTCGCCGTCGCGTCGTGGCCGTGGCTGTTTGCAGTCAACGTGCCGCTGGGCCTCGCCGCCCTCGCGATCGGTGCCCGCGTGCTGCCGCGGACTGAAGGCAGCGGCCACGCCTTCGATGCCGTCAGCGCGGCGCTGAACGTGCTCGCCTTCGGCGGGCTCGTGCTGGGCATCGAGGGGTTCGGCCACGGCGACCGCTCGCTCGCCACCGTACTCGAAGGCCTCGTGGGTGTCCTGGCCATGGTCATGCTGGTCCGGCGCCAGCGCGCCGTGCGGTCGCCGCTGCTGCCGCTCGACCTGTTGCGGATCAGGCTCTTTGCACTGTCGGTCTCGACCACGTTCCTCGCCTCGATGGCGCAGATCATGGCCTATGTCGCGATCCCCTTCCTGTTCCAGGAGAGGCTCGGCCTGACTCAGGTCCAGACCGGTCTCCTGATCACGCCGTGGCCGGTGATGGTCGGGCTCGTCGCGCCGGTGGCGGGCCGGCTGGCCCAACGCTTCTCGGCGGGCCTCCTGTCGAGCCTCGGCCTCGCCATCCTGTCGGTCGGGCTGCTGCTGCTGGCCGGGCTCGCGCCCGGCGCCGGCACGGCCGACATCGTCTGGCGCATGCTGGTCGCCGGTCTGGGTTACGGCATCTTCCTGCCGCCCAATTCCTCGACCGTGCTCGCCGCGGCACCGCGCGAGCGCAGCGGCGGGGCCAGCAGCATGGCCGGTACCGCCCGCGTGCTCGGCCAGGCGATCGGCAGCGCCGCCGTGGCCCTGCTGTTCGGCCTGGCGCCGGAGCACGGCAGCGCCTGGGCGCTCGCCACGGGAGCTGGGATCGCCCTGCTGGGAGTCGCGATCAGCGCCGCCCGCAGCGCCCGGCTGGCGGCGAGCTAGTGTTGTGACTCCGACGGTTGTTGCCTCTTTGT
>DATGFU010000235.1:0-7077 GCA_035308865.1 Allostellaceae bacterium
GAGCGCCGGGTTGGTCAGGATATTGGCAGCAGCCTCGGCATAGCAGAACGGGATGAAGACCATGCCCTGGGGCACGTCGTCGTCGGCCCGCGCCTTGAGCTCGATCATGCCGCGGCGCGTGGAGACCCGCAGCATGCCGCCCGGCGTCACGCCCAGCTTCTTCAGCTCGCGCGGCGCCATCATGGCGACCGCCTCGGGCTCGAGATCGTCGAGCACGTTCGACCGGCGGGTCATCGCGCCGGTATGCCAGTGCTCCAGCACCCGGCCGGTCGACAGCACGTAGGGATAGGTATCGTCCGGCAGCTCGTCGGGCGGCAGCACGTTGGCCGGCACGATCTTGCCGCGGCCGCTCTTGGTCGGATAGCCGGCGCTGAAGATGATCTCGTTGCCCGGCTTGTCCGGCCCGTCCGTCGGATAGGTCACCGCGCCTTCGCGCACCAGCCGCTCCCAGCTGATGCCGTTCAGGGACGGCATGGTCGAGGCCATCTCGGTGTAGACCGCGCCGACATCCGGATAGTTCCAGTTGCAGCCCAGCCGCTTCGCCAGATCCTGGATGATCTCCAGGTCGGGCCTTGCCTCACCGGGGAGCGGCAGCGCCGCGCGCCCCAGCTGCACCCGCCGGTCGGTGTTGGTGTAGGTCCCGGTCTTCTCCGGGAAGGCCGAGGCGGGCAGCACGACGTCGGCATGCCAGGCCGTTTCGGTCAGGAAGATGTCCTGCACCACGAGGTGCTTGAGCTTGGCGAGGGCGGCGCGGGCGTGATGCACGTCCGGATCCGACATCGCCGGATTCTCGCCCATGATGTACATGCCCTCGATCTGCCCGGCATGGATCGCGTTCATGATCTCGACCACGGTCAGGCCGCGCTTCGGCTGGATCTCGGCGCCCCATGTCTTCTCGAAGAAATCATGCGCCTCGGCCAGCTCGACCGGCCGGTAGTCGGGGAAGAACATCGGTATCAGGCCGGCGTCGGACGCGCCTTGGACGTTGTTCTGGCCGCGCAGCGGGTGCAGGCCGGTGCCGGGCCGGCCGACCTGGCCCGTGATGAGCGCCAGCGCGATCAGGCAGCGCGCGTTGTCGGTGCCATGGACATGCTGCGAAATGCCCATACCCCAGAAGATGATCGAGGCGCGCGAGGTGGCGTAGGTGCGGGCGATCTCGCGCAGCGTCTCCGCCTTGACGCCGCAGACCGGCTCCATCGCCTCGGGCGAGAACCCCATGATGCGCTCGGCGAGGTCCGGAAAACCCTCGGTGAAGCCCGCGATGTACTGCTTGTCGGTCAAATCCTCGGTGATGATCGTGTGGATCAGCGCGTTGAGGAGCGCCACGTCGCTGCCCGGCTTGAAGCGCACGTCGAATGTGGCGTGCCGGGACAGGGTCTGGCCGCGCGGATCGATCACGATCAGCGTGGCGCCACGCTTGGCTGCGTTCTTGATGAAGGTCGCCGCGACCGGGTGATTCTGCGTCGGGTTGGCGCCGATCACGATGATGACCTCGGCGTCGAGCGCCGCCGAGAACGGCGCCGTCACCGCGCCCGAGCCGATGCCCTCGAAGAGCGCCGCGACCGACGAGGCGTGGCAGAGCCGCGTGCAATGGTCGACATTGTTGGTGCCGAAGCCGGTCCGGACCAGCTTCTGGAAAAGATACGCCTCCTCGTTCGACCCCTTGGCCGAGCCGAAGCCGGCGAGCGCGTTGCCGCCCTTGCGGTCGCGGATCTCGCGCAGCCCCTCGGCCGCCCGCGTCATCGCCTCTTCCCAGGTGGCGACGCGGAAATGCGTCCAGGGATTGGCCGGATCGACCTGGGGGTCCGCCAGTTTCGGCACGCCCTCCTTGCGGACGAGCGGCTGCGTCAGGCGGTCGGGATGGCCGACATAATCGTAGCCGAACCGCCCCTTGACGCAGAGCCGCTGCTGGTTGGCCGGCCCGTTCCGGCCGTTCACGTAGAGAATCTCGTCGTCCTTGATGTGATAGGTCAGCTGGCAGCCGACGCCGCAGAACGGGCACAGACTGTCGACCTCGCGGTCGGCCCAGCCGGTGCGCACCCGGTTCGCATCGAGCACGGTTGCCGGCATCAGCGCGCCGGTCGGGCAGGCCTGGACGCATTCGCCGCAGGCGACGCACGTGCTGCTGCCCATCGGATCATCCATGTCGAAGACGATCTTCGAGAAGTGGCCGCGCCCGGCCATGCCGATCACGTCGTTGACCTGGACCTCACGGCAGGCCCGCACGCAAAGCGTGCAGTTGATGCAGGCATCGAGGTTCACCGCCATCGCCGGATGGCTCATGTCCGGCGCCGGCTTGTGGCCGCCGGAGAACCGGCTGGTGCTCACGCCGAGGCGGTCGGCCCATTGCCAGAACTTCGAGTCCGGGTCGTGCGTCGCCTTCCGATCCGGCTGGTCGGCCATCAGCAGCTCGAACACCATGCGGCGAGAGGCCTTCGCCCGCTCGGTCTCGACCTTGACCTTCATGCCGGCGGTGGGCTTGCGGATGCAGGATGCCTGGAGGACGCGCTCACCCTCGATCTCGACCATGCAGGCGCGGCAATTGCCGTCGGGGCGGTAGCCCGGTTCCGGCGCGTAGCACAGATGCGGGATGGTCAGGCCGGAACGCTGGGCGACCTGCCAGATCGTCTCGTCCGGCGCCGCCTCGACCGGCCTGCCGTCGATCGTGAAGCTGATCGGCTCGCTCATGGCACGCTTCCTTCGGCCGGCTGCGGCGGTGGCCTGTCGCGGCCTGCCAGGCCGACCTCTTCCGGAAAGTACTTGATGACGGTCTGCAAGGGGTTCGGCGCGGCCTGGCCCAGCCCGCAGATCGACGCATCCCGCATCGCCGCGGACAGCTCGGTCAGGAGCGCCTCGTCCCAGACCTTTTCCGCCATGAGCCGCACGGCCTTCTCGGTCCCGACCCGGCACGGCGTGCACTGGCCGCAGCTTTCGTCCTCGAAGAACCGCATCAGGTTGAGTGCGGCCTCGCGGACATCGTCCTGGTCCGACAGCACGACGACGGCCGCCGATCCGATGAACGCCCCGTGCGTTTCCAGCGTTCCGAAATCGAGCGGCACGTCGCCCAGCGAGGCCGGCAGGATCCCACCCGACGCGCCGCCCGGCAGATAGGCCTTGAATGTGTGCCCCGGCAGCATGCCGCCGCAATACTCGTCGATCAGCTGGCGGACCGTGACGCCGGCCGGCGTGATCTTGACGCCCGGATCCACGACGCGGCCCGAGACAGAATAGGTATGCAGGCCCTTGCGGCCGTTGCGTCCCTGGCCGAGCCACCACTCGGCGCCGCGCTCGACGAGGTCGCGGATCCAGTAGAGCGTCTCGACATTGTTGATCAGCGACGGCCGGCCGAACACGCCGACCTGGAAGGGCAGCGGCGGCTTGTGGCGCGGCAAGCCGCGCTTACCCTCGATGCTCTCGATCATCGCGGATTCTTCGCCGCAGATATAGGCGCCGGCGCCGCGCCGGAGATGGATACGCGAGGCGCCGGCGAGGCCTGCGGCCTCCAGCTTCGCGATCTCCCGTTCGAGGATCTCGCGGCAGGCGCCGTATTCGTCGCGCAAGTAGAAGTAGATGTCGGTTGCCTCGGCAACGAGGGCGCCGACCAGCATTCCCTCGAGCACGCGGTGCGGATCGGTCTCGAGAAAGTACCGGTCCTTGAACGTGCCGGGCTCGCCTTCGTCGCCGTTCACCGCCATCAGCCGCGGGCCGGGCACGCCCAGCACCGACTTCCATTTGCGTGCCGTCGGGAAGCCGGCGCCGCCGCAGCCCCTGAGCCCGGCCTTGTCCAGCGTGTCGATGATCTGCTCGCCGGTGACCTCGCCCTTGCGCAGCCGCTCCAGGAGCGCGTAGCCGCCGGCCGCGCGATAGGCGTCGAGGTCGATGTAATGCGGCATGGCCGGGGCGTGGCGGTGTTCGGCCACTGCCTGGGATACCTTCGCCAGGTCGGCGTGGTCGACGTAATGGTGCCCGACCTCGGCGACCGGCGCCGTGTCGCAGCGGCCGACGCAAGGGGCGCGCACCACGCGCAATTCGCCGGCGAGCCCGCGGGACAGGGCATCGAGCAGGTGCTCGGCGCCGGCGATGGCGCAGGAGAGGCTGTCGCAGACCCGGATCGTCAGGGCCGGCGGCGGCGCGTCATTCTCGTGAACCACATCGAGATGCGCATAGAATGTCGCGATCTCGTAGATCTCGGTCTGGGCGAGGCGCAGCTCCGCGGCCAGCGCCGCGAGATGGCGCGCCGCGAGGTGGCCGTAGCGCTCCTGGATGAGATGAAGATACTCGATCAGCAGGTCGCGCGACCGCTCGCGGTCGCCAAGGAGCGCGCGGATCTCGTCGAGCGCCGCCGGCTCGAGCTGGCGGCCTTTCGGCACCGTTCTCGCGGAGCGTCTGCCGCTTCCGGGATGCCTTGGTTGCGGTGCTGGCGCGTCGCCTTCGGGCAAGATCGGTCTCCTATCGACCGGATCGGGACTTGGATGGATCCTGCCGCCGGCTGGTCCCGGACGCAATCGCGAAAAGACCGGGCGCGACGCGTTGCGCCGATTTCGGTCGACGGCTGCTCATCCCGACTCGCGCTCGATCCGGTTGCGGTACTGGCCCATGACCGCCTCGGCCAGCGCGTCGTCCGGCGTCTCGTCGGGCAGGAACCGTAGCGCCGCGACGGTCGCCTTGAACTGCGCGAGATAGCGCCGGCAATGGACGCAGATGGCCAGATGCGACCGCAGCTGCAGTCGCTCCCAGAAGCCCATCTCGCGATCGAGCCAGCGGCTGGCCCGTTCGCTCACATCCTTGCAGCTCAACATATCGCGGTCCGCATGAGTCGGCGCTTCCCCGGACTGCCCGATGACGGCGCCAGCAATGCTTCCAGCACTGCGCGCAGCCGCGTCCGCGCCCGGTGCAGGAGCACCCTGAGATTCGTCTCGGAGACGTCAAGAATGTTACAGGCTTCGGCTGTCGGCAGACCTTCGACATCGCGCAGCAGCACCGCGGCGCGCTGCGCCGGCGGCAGCGTTTCGAGCGCGCCAGCGACGAGACGGAGGAGCTCGCGGTCGCCGGCAAGCCGTTCCGGCGTGATCTCGTCCCATGGCAGGATCGGGCTCGCCCAGTGCCCGCCCGCGTCGAACCGCCCCGGATCGATGCCGCTTCCCTCTTCCAGCTCGTCGATCGGGACGGTCCGTGCATCCTGTGCCACGCGGCTCCGCGCTTTGTTCGCGACGATCGCCAGGATCCAGGTCTTGAGCGACGAACGCCCCTCGAACGAGGCGATCCCCTCGATGACGGCGAGCCAGGAATCCTGAACGATCTCGCGCGCTGTGTCGCGGTCTCGCGCATAACGCTGGGCCACGCCCAGCATCGCCCTATGATGGCGCTCGACCAGGGCGCGCATCGCGGCTTCGTCGCCGGCGCGAAGCCGGGCTGCGATGTCCTCGTCGGCGCCGCTCATCGGGCTGCCTTAGCCGACGCGCCGGGGTGCGGCAATCGGACTTCTGCAGAATATTTTCGCGCGAGGCGTAACGAAGGCCGGCCTCGCGCGTCTAACGGCTGTACTCGGCTTTCTGGGGTGGGCGATGCAACTCGACGAGCGCGGGCTCGTTGTCACCAGCGAAATCCGGCTCGCGGTCGAGCGGCTGGATCGTGCTGCCGCAACCTTCGCCGCCCATCGCGCGGACGCGTCGCTGAATCTGGCGGCGGCGCTGGAGGCCGATCCCGGCCTTGCCGTCGGACATTGCTTCTCCGGGGTCTTCCAGCTGCTGCTCGCGCGGCCTGAGCTCGTGCCGCCGGCGGAGCGATCCCTCGCGCTCGCCCGAGCGGCGCTGGCCGAGCGCGGTGGCACGCCCCGCGAGCATGGGCTCGAGACGGCGCTCGCCCGCTGGTGTGCCGGCGACATGCGCGGCGCCGCCGAGCGGCTCGACCACGTGCTCGAGGAGGAGCCGCTCGACCTGATGACCGGCAAGGTCCTGCACACGCTGCGCTTCATGATCGGCGACGCGGCCGGCATGCGGCGCTCGGCGGGGCGGCAGCTCGCCCGCTGGCCCAAGACTGCGCCGGCTCGCGGCTACCTTCTCGGCTGGCTCGGCTTCTCGCTGGGCGAGACGGGCGACCTCGTCGGCGCGGAGCGGCTCGGCCGGCAGGCCGTCGAGGAAGCACCGGACGATATCTGGGGCTGCCACGCGGTCGTGCATGTCTACGAGATGCAGCACCAGCCGGCGACGGGCCTCGCTTGGCTCGCCCATCACGCCGATCGCTGGGCGGCGGTCAACAATTTCGCCCGGCATCTCCACTGGCACCACGCGCTCTATCACCTCCGGCGGCGCGAGTTCGATGCGGTGCTGGCGATCTATGACGCCCGTATCCGCGACGAGCGGACCGAGGACTATCGCGACATGGCCAACGCGATCTCGCTGCTGCGCCGTCTGGAGGCCGAAGGCGTCGCCGTCGGCGGGCGCTGGGAGGAGCTGGCGACGCTGGCCGAGGCGCGGCAGGCGGACCATGTGCTCGTCTTCGCCGAATTGCACCGATTGATGGCGATGGTCGGGGCGAAACGGCATGAGGCGGCGGCCCGGCAGCTGGCCGAGATGGAGCGATGGGCACGGCTCGGCACGGGCACGCAGGCTGAGATCGAAACCGAGATCGGCATCGCGCTCGCCCGCCGGATCCTGGCGCTCGCGCCCGATGACGGGGACAACGAGGCGGCGTTGCGGACCTTCCTGCCGAGGATCGGCGGCAGCCGCGTCCAGCGGCAGATCTTCGAGCGGCTGCTGGGCCCGTCGCCAGCACGGGACTGGTCGGCCGCGCCGCGACGTGCCGCCAACACCGATTTCTAGCCCCACTTTAATCGCGAGGATTTCAGTCGTGACCATCCGTATCGGTTCCCTCGACTTCGCCGGCGCGCTCCTGCTCGGCGCCGCCGTCGCCACCGGCAATCCCGCCTTCGCCGATCTGGGCCTGGTCTCGATCGTGCTGCCGGTGCTGGTGGCCGGCGTCCTCGTCATCGCGGCAGGGGCAGGGGAGGGGGCACCCGGCCGCGCCGTGCACGCGCTTCGCTGGCTCGGCGCCGCCTATATCGCCTTCGTCCTGCTC
>DATGFU010000236.1:0-4100 GCA_035308865.1 Allostellaceae bacterium
AGACGGGGCCGGCGAAGGTGAAGTCGGCGGCGCTGAGGGACGCGAGGGTCTCGTTCTTGAGGGTGAGGGTCTGGCCGTGATCGAGGCTGATGACGACGTCACTGCCGACCTGGGCCATGAGCGGCTGGAGCGCGGCGAAGCTCTGCTCGGCGTAGTGGAAGAGCTGGATGCCATCGCCCTTGTGGTAGTCGGTGATGACGTCGTTGCCGCCGCCCTCGCGCAGCACGAAGGTGTCGTTGCCGCCGCCGCCGGTCATGGTCGCGCTGCCGTTGCCGGCGACCAGCGTGTCGTTGCCGGCGCCGCCGACGAGCGTGTCGTTGCCGGTGGCGCTGAGGAGATTGCCGAAGAGATAGTCGCCGTTGTTGCCGGCGATCAGCTTGTCGTTGCCGGTGCCGGCGAAGATCGCATTGATGCCGGTGCCGCCGGAGAGGGTGTCGTTGCCGGCGCCGGTATCGATGATCATGAGGTCGGCGCTGACCGAAGAGAAGGTGCTGCCGGTCGAGCCCGTCACCACATGGATGTTGGCGTCCTGCAGCGTTGCCCCGTCATGCAGGATCGGCATGAAGTCCCATTTGGGATTGGTCTGCAGATCGGGGTTGGCATTCATGTAGCCCGAGAGCACGCCAAAGGCGGCGAGCGATTCGATCGCGCCCGTCGCATTGAACAGCTCGGCGTTCGCGCCGCGGGCGTACATCGGATAATATTCGGAGAAGGTAAAGGAGTTGGCATCGGGCGTTGTCGAGACATTGCCGGCCGCCACGGAGGCGTCATACACCTGCGCCCAGGTCGTGTAGAAGGTCGAGCCGGGATCGAGAGCGCTCGAGAAGACCGCCGGATTGGCTGGCGTCCAAAGGTTCATATGGTAGGGAGCGCCGGCGAAAGCAGGGAAACCGTCCGCGCCGTTGAGGAAGCGCCCGGCCTCGAAATTAACCATCCAATTGGCGACCGTGGTCGCCTCGGCATAGCCTTGCTGGGACAGCTGGGCCAGCACCGTGGCCATGAAGTCGTCTTCCATCGGCGGCTCCATGCCGCCATTGGGATAATCCGGGATCCAGCCAGCGGTCTCGCCCTCGAGCGTATTGAGGCTGCCGTTGACGTAGGTGCTCACCAGGTAATCGAGACTGTTGGTGAGGCCATTGGCGAAGTAGGTGTGCATCGGGTCGGTGTTGGCCGTGACCTCGACGACTTCGGCCATCTCGCGCAAGGACCAAGCCTGGGCGCGCAACTGACCATGGATGGTGACGACGCCTTCGCTGTAATTGCGATAGGGCGGATTGAAGTCGAGCAGCCCGTAATTGGCTTCCTGCTCGAGCTCGCTCAGGTAATAGGGATTGCCGGTGGTGAGATAGGCGATGTAGTCGAGCTCGGGCTCGTGCGCCGTATCAGGGGCGAAGCCGTTGCCGCCCGCGGTGCCGAGATTGTCGACGCCGATGCCGTCGCCCGAGACGCTCGCGCCGGGGTGAGTGACGATCGAGACCGGCTGGCCGGTGGTGGGATCGGTGTAATGCCACGGCACGCTGCCGGCGGCATTGGCCTCGGCCAGCATCACGGCGAGGGCGCCCGGATCCTGTGATTCGAGATAGAGCGCTTCCCAGGTCGTCAAGTCGCCGATATCGGGGCGGCCGCCGGTCTCCGGCATGTAGGGCTGGATGAGCGAGGCGCCTTCGGGGCTGTTATTGGCCGCATTGAGCGCGGCCAGATCGGATGCGAGGGTGGCATCGCTCACGCCGAGCGACAGGTCGAGCGCCGGGATGGCGCCGCTGTGTTCGAGATAGTTGATGTCGAAGATCGGCTGGACCGCCGGCGCCGACGCGAGCGCGGTGCCGTTGGTCCAGAACGTCTCTTGCCACGTCGTATGCGCGGCCTGAACGAGGCTGCTCTCCGAGAAGACGGTGCTGCCGCCGGCCGCGATCGCGATGTCGTAGGTGTAGTTGGTGTTGGCATCGGCCTGGTAGCTGCCGTCCGCGGCCATCACCAGCTGGGTCGAGACTTGTCCGCTCGCATAGGCGGTGATGCTGAGCGTCGCGTGCAGCGAGCCGCTGATCGGCACGTTGATCTGCACCTCGGTCGCGAGCGGCCCCGAGAGATAGGTCGTGTATTGGCCGCTCGAGAGCGCCGAGGAGAGAATGCTCGCGGCATCGAGATGGACCGCGCTGCCGCCATGGATGTTGATGTCGACGGTCGCGTCGTACCCATGCGTCAGGATGCTGTTCATGGTGACGGCGGCGCCCGTCGTCGCCGGGGTGCCGCGGGCGAGCATCACATCGAGATGCTCGTTCGCCGCCAGCGCCGGTGCCGCGACGGTCAGCACCGCGAACTTGACCGACCCATCGGCATAGGTCGACTTCACATCCATCTGCACGGGGATCTGCGCCCCATTGACGATCGCGATGAGGTGCTGCCCCGCCGGCATATCGCCATCGGCAAAGGTCTGCCCGAAGGTCACATCGCCCGCCGCCTGGGTGGTGCTGCCGTTGTTCTGGAGGCGCACATCGACGATCTCGCCCGGGTTATGCGCTTGGGGCAGGCTCAGATCGGTGGTGATGGTGCCGGTGTTGGTGCTCGTATTGGCCGCCTCGCTGCTGGCCCCGGTGGTCGTCCCGGTGACCGAGCTCGTGCCGCTCGTGCTGCTCGGCGCGTGCGACGGCGTCGGAGCCGGCGCGGGGGCTGGTGCCGGTGCGGGCGCCGGAGCCGGTGCGGGCGCCGGTGCCGGCGCGGGGGCCGGGGCCGGGGCCGGCGATGGCGACGGGGTCGCGCTGGCGAGAAACGGCTGCGCCAGGCTGAGCGTCGGCTCGGTGCTGAGGGTCGTCTCGCCCGATTGCGTCGCCGTGCCGCTCGAGACGATCTGGCTCGAGCCGAGGCCAAAGAGCTGATTGTTCGTCAGCGTCGGCGTCATTGCCGCGTCGGTATTCTGGATCAGCACCGCGTGCGAGCCGTAATCGTTGACCACCGTCGTGCCGCTAATCGAGAGGCTCGAGCCGGCATAGGGGCTCGATGTCTCCTCGCCGAAGCTGATGATCGCGTTGTTCTGCGAGTTGGGACCCTTCTCGATCACGTCGTTGATCAGAGCGACATTGCCGCCATTGGGGAAATCCAGCGAGTAGCTCGCCGTCCCCGCCGTCCCGTCGATGATCCGCGTGTTCTCGATCGTGTTGTTGAGCGCCCGGCTCTTGATCTCGTGGCCCGCGATCGCCCCGGTGAAGAGGCTGTTGTTGACCGTCAGCGTCTCGATCGCCCCGACATAGAGATTGTGCGTGAAGCCGTCGCCCGCGCCGTTATTCGCAAACTCGGTATTGTTGATCGTGATCGAGCCGGTCGGATCCGCGCCCCCCAACAGACCGTCCTGGTTGTTGAAGAAATAGCAGTTGTTGATCGTGAGGTTCCCGCTCTCATAGCGAACCCCCGCCCCGTTCCCATCCGGTACCGTCACGCCCGAGAACGAAATATTGTCCAGCGTGATGTTGCCATTGGTGACGAAGATCGCCTTGCCATTCGGCGGCGACACCGTCGCCACCAAATTGACCATCCCGCCAACACCCTCAATCGTGATGTTCGTATTGATCGAGGCAAAATCGTTCGTGTAGGTCCCAGCCTGTACCTGGATCACGTCCCCATTCGCCGACGCCGCTACCGCCGCCGCGATCGTGCTGTACTGCTCCCCCGCACCTACCGTCAAAATAGCCATCTTAAAGAATCCCCTTGCGAGCAATTGAATCTGAGGCCGCGACAAGACTCGAGGTCTGCGCGCCAAGCAGCCGCATCACATCGTCCGCGGCTTAATGAAAAATGAAGTGGCGAGACGCAGTCGTTACAGCCGAGTAATTGCGATGGGGTTTGGATTAAAATGTCGCAGTATTTCCGCTGCATTCGCGGCAGCGTGACAAAGCCGTGACTTCGCGAAGTGCGTTTGATTCAACGCACGAAGCGGGCGGCATTTTTGACTGATCGACATTTCTTTCCCCCGATGACTGCGTCACCACGACGCCACCTCTCTCTAGCCGCACGGCTCGCATGCTGCGGGTGGCAAAGCTGTGTCATCGCACACGCATCGCGTCGAGCTTTGCGCTCGCATTTCTCGTTTGATCATCGCGGCTTCAAGC
>DATGFU010000237.1:0-2840 GCA_035308865.1 Allostellaceae bacterium
CGCGGCGCACAAGACGATCGAACGGCCCCAGGAAGAAGCGCGCATGTTAAAGCACTCACTGCCGGCAATGCTGCTCCTTCTATCACCGCCGCTGGCGCCGGTCACCGCCGGTGCCGGGAACCTCATCCCGGACGGCGACGGCGCTGCCGGCCTGTGCACGGACGACCCCGGCGCCGCGACGACGATTCCCGGCTGGACCGTCGTCGAAGGCTCGCCGGCCGTGCGCTGCCGGGTCGCGGGCCATGCCGGCCCGGTCATCGCCAGGGGCCCCTGGGGAGCGGCTGTGCTGGAGCAGCGGGTCGACGTCTCAGCGGCCGGCGCCGCTATCGATGCGGGATCGAGCGTGGCCACGCTCTCGGGCTCACGCGGCGGCCACGGCAAGGCCGAGGTCGAAGCGCACTTCCTCGCCGCTTCGGGAAATGAGATCGGCCCGACGCTGACGCTCGCAGGCCCGGCCGCGGCGACGGTGCCGCCGGGCACGCGGAGTGTTTCGGTCAGGATCCGCCTGTCCGGGGCGGGCGCCGACGCCGCCTGGGTCACCGGTCTCGGCCTTGGCCTCTCGGTCGAGCTCCCGCCGCCCGTGCTGGCGCCGCCGCCCAGTGCCGTGCCGCCATTCGATCACGTCTTCCTGATCGTCATGGAAAACACGGATTACCGGCAGGTGATCGGCGACACGGCCAATGCCCCCTACATCAACGGGCTGGCTGCGCGGGGCACGCTCTTCGCGAACTACGACGCGGTCTACCATCCGAGCGACGAGAACTATCTGGCGATCGCTGCCGGCGACACCTTCGTCCGCGGCGGGCTCTATTTCCCCAAGCTGCGCCTGGCGCAGCGCCACATCGGCGACGCCGTCGAGGCGGCCGGCAAAAGCTGGAAGGCCTACGAGCAGGGCATGGGGCCGCCCTGCAACACGACCACCCGCTACGATCGGGACTTCGAGCCCGACGATGCCCCCTTCGTGCTGTTCGCCGACATCATCGGGGACCTGCCGCGCTGCCGCGCCCATCTCGTCGACACCGACCAGTTGCCCGTGGATCTGCGCTCAGCGGCGACGACTCCGAACTTCGCCTGGATTGCCGCCGACGATTATTACGACGGCGAGGCCTCCGGCAACGGCTCGCCGCAGAGCCTCCGCGTGCAGGATGCCTGGCTGCGGACCACCCTGGCGCCGCTCTTCGCCTCGCCCGCCTGGACCGGCGAGCGTTCGCTGCTGCTCCTGACCTGGGACGAATCGGCGACCGAGACCGACAACCACATCGCGACGATCCTGGTGGCGTCGCAGGGCCTCGTCCGCCCCGGCGCCGTCGCACGCCGCCATGCCGATCATTACGCGCTGGCGCGCACGATCGAGGCGGCGCTCGGCCTCCAGCCGCTGACCGCCAACGACCGCTACGCCGAGCCGCTGAACGAAGCTTTCGTCTCGCCGGGTGCCGGCACCGACCCTAAACGGTAAGAAAGTTCAGGCATTCTTACCGGTTGTGCCCCTAAACAGGCACTACCCGGCAGGGTTCGCGGCTTCCGGGCGCCGCGCGTTGCCGCCGGAATCTGCGGGGGGTGTGTGGACGGGTCGTCGATGCACGTACTTTCTGCGTCCGAGGGGGCCGACGAAGCTGTCACTGCCGGCCAGCTGTCCATTCCGGCGGCGGCGCTCGTCGTCTCGTCGAGCTGCGATGCGGCGCTGGCGTGGCTCGCCTCCAATGCCCACTGTCCGGGTCTCGCGATCGTCGCCGGCGATGCCGTCGTCGGCTATATCGATCGCCTGTCGCTGCTGACCAAGCTGGCCGATCCGCTGCGCCACGCGCTCTATGAGAAGCGTTCGATCGCGCTGCTGATGGATCGCGCGCCGCTGGTGGTCGATGCCGCCACCGAGATCGACGAGCTGGCCGAGCGGCTGGTGCTGCAGAAGCCGGATGCGCTCACCGCCGGCTTCGTCGTGGTGCGCAACGGCGCCTATCACGGCGTCGCCAGCGGTCTCGACCTGATGCGGGCCTCCGTGCGGCTGGCCAAGGCGCGCGCCGTCGAGCTCGACCGCGCGCGCGCCGCGGCCGACGCGGCCAACCAGGCGAAATCCGAATTCGTCGCCAATATGAGCCACGAGATCCGGACGCCGATGAACGGAATCATCGGCATGAACTCGCTGCTGCTGGACACCGAGCTCGGCTCCGACCAGCGCGAATACGCGGAGGCGGTCGCCGAATCGGCCGAGTCGCTGCTGGCGATCCTCAACGACGTGCTCGACATCTCGAAGCTCGAATCGGGCCGCGTCGAGCTCGAGATCGTCGAGTTCGACCTGGCCGAGCTGATCGACCGGACGATCGAGATCGTCGGCCCGCGCGCCGCCGAGCGGACTCTCGAGCTGAACGCCTCGGTCGATCCTGCGGTCGACATGCGGTTCGCCGGCGACCCGACGCGGCTGCGGCAGGTGCTGATGAACCTCGTCGGCAATGCCGTGAAGTTCACCGCCGCCGGATCGGTCTCGGTGTGCGCCGAGCCATACGCGCCCGCCGGGGAGCTGGCCGGCGTCCGGATCACCGTGACCGATACCGGGATCGGGATCGCGCCCGACGTGCTGCCGTCGCTCTTCCAGAAATTCACCCAGGCCGACACCTCGATCACGCGCCGGTTCGGCGGGACCGGGCTCGGGCTCTCGATCTCGCGCCAGCTGGTCGAGCTGATGGGCGGGGCGATCGGCGTGGAGAGCAAGCCCGGCCACGGCAGCACGTTCTGGTTCACGGTGCCGCTGCGCGGCGACTCCGTACCGACCGCCGCCGTCTGATCCCGGACCACCGCCGTCGTCCCCGGCCGCGTTGTCGGTGGCGCGCGCCTCCGACCGGTCC
>DATGFU010000238.1:0-4757 GCA_035308865.1 Allostellaceae bacterium
ACGATCTTGGCCAGGCTCAGCAGCGCCGCCGCGAGGACGAAGCCCACGACAGGCGATACGGCCAGCGAGCGGAAGACGCCGTAGGCCTGGTTCCAGTCGACGCCGCTCGTCCCGTTCGGACCGCCCATCAGCTGGTTGGCAAGGCCGACGCCCATGATCGAGCCGATCAGCGCATGCGAACTGGAGTTCGGAATGCCGAACCACCACGTGCCGATGTTCCAGATGATCGCCGCGATCAGCAGCGCGAACACCATGGCATAGCCGGCCGACGAGCCGACCTGCAGGATCAGCTCGACCGGCAGCAGGGACACGACGGTGAAGGCGACCAGCCCGCTCGATGTCAGCACGCCGAGGAGATTGAAGATCCCGGACCACACCACCGCGATCTGGGCCGGCATCGAATGGGTGTAGATCACGGTGGCCACGGCATTCGCCGTGTCATGGAACCCGTTGACGAATTCGAAGCCGAGCGCGATCAGCAGGGCCACGCCGAGCAGCACGAACGGCAGTATCGCCGTGCTCTCCGGTGCCGAGGCCAGGTCGCTGATAAGCGACGTCGCCGCGTAGACCGCGCCCAGCGCGAGGATCGCGAATACGCCGAAATTCGTCGCCCGGCCCGTCCAACGGGGCATGCGGGCTTCACCCAGCGGGTGATGATGGTGAGGATGAGCTGCTGCCGCCGCTTCGGACATCGGATACCCCCGCTTCAATTCACACAGCGACGATGCGCGGCCGATCCTGCAATCGCCGTCCCCTCAACGCCGGTTCGTCTCCGGAAGGCTGCACAGCCACCCGTCGCGCGTCGCCGCCGTCACACTAGCCGGTTAAAATGACAGTTTTCTGACAGCACGGTGAAGGTGCCGGCGACACCGCGATTATTCGACGGTGACGCTCTTCGCAAGATTCCGCGGCTGATCTACGTCGGTACCTTTCCGGACCGCCACGTGGTAGGCCAGTAGCTGAAGGGGTACAGCGGCGACGATCGGCGCCACGAACGGATCGCAGGCCGGCAGGCGGATCCCGGTCTGGGCCGCGCCACCGAGGGCGGCGATCCCAGCCTCGTCGGATACCATGATCACCCTCGCTCCGCGCGCCATCGCCTCCTGCACATTGGAGAGCGTCTTCTCGAAAAGATCATCGCGTGGGGCCACGACGATCACCGGCATCAGGTGGTCGATGAGCGCGATCGGTCCATGCTTCATCTCGCCGGCGGCATAGCCTTCGGCATGGATGTAGCTCAGCTCCTTGAGCTTGAGCGCCCCCTCCAGCGCCAGCGGATAGGCGGTGCCGCGGCCGATATAGAGGACGTCGCGCAGCTCGGCCAGCGGCTCGGCGAGCGCCTCGATCGCCGGCTCCTCGGCCAGAGCCTCGGCCACACGCGACGGCACCTCGGCAAGCGCCGCGACCAGCGCCGCCTCGCGCTCGCCATCGATCTTCCGGCGCGCGCGCGCCGCCGCGACGGCGAGGCATGCCAGGACGGCCAGCTGTGTGGTGAAGGCCTTCGTCGAGGCGACGCCGATCTCCGGGCCGCATAACGTCAGCAGCACCGCGTCGGACTCCCGCGCCATGCTGCTTTCGGCATGATTGAGGAGCGACAGGATGCGCTGACCCTGGGCGCGCGCGTGCCGCAGCGCGGCCAGCGTGTCGGCCGTTTCGCCCGATTGCGAGATGAAAAGCGCCGCGCCGCCGGGCGGCATGTCGGCGCCGCGGTAGCGGAACTCCGATGCGATGTCGATCTCGACCGGCAGCCGCGCCAGGCGTTCGAACCAGTATTTGGCAACCAGCGCCGAGTGATAGGATGTGCCGCAGGCAACGATCGTGAGCCGCGGCAACGTGGCGAAGTCGACGCCCAGATCCGGGAGCACGATGCGGCGCGCAGCCGGGTTGATGAAGCTGTGCAGCGTGTCCCCAAGCACCGCCGGCTGCTCGAAGATCTCCTTCTGCATATAGTGGCGGTGATTGCCCTTACCGAGCATCGCACCGGTAAGTTCGGTCAATCGGATAGGGCGATCCACCGGCCGGTCCCCCTGGTCGAAGACTTCCGCGCCTTCGCGTGTAATCACGGCATAGTCGCCGTCCTCGAGGTAGGCGATGCGGCGGGTCAGCGGCGCGAGGGCGAAGGCGTCGGAGCCGACGAACATCTCGCCGTCACCATAGCCGACCGCGAGCGGCGCGCCGCGGCGGGCGCCGATCAGTAGCTCGGGATGACCGGTGAAGAGCAGCACGATGGCGAAGGCGCCGTGCAGCCGTTTCAGCGCGGCGGCGACCGCCTCACGCGGCTCCAACCCGGTCTCAAGCAGATGCGTGACCAGCACTGCCGCGACCTCGGTGTCGGTCTCGCTGCGGAAACCATGGCCCAGCCCGGCCAGCTCCGCCCGCAGCTCGGCAAAGTTTTCGATGATGCCGTTATGGACGATGGCGACACGGTCGGTGGCCAGCGGATGCGCATTGGCCTCGACGGGTGCACCGTGAGTGGCCCAGCGTGTATGGCCGATGCCCGTGGTGCCCGGCAGCGGCGCCTCCGAAAGCCGCGCCGCCAGCGCCGCCAGCTTGCCAGAGGCGCGCCGCCGTTCGATCGTGCCGCCGACCAGCGTGGCGATGCCGGCGGAATCGTAGCCGCGATATTCGAGCCGCCTCAGCCCGTCGAGGATGAGCGGCGCCGCCGGCTGGACGCCGATCGTGCCGATGATCCCGCACATGGCTACGACGACCCCTCGGACGCACCCCCACCCCGGCCCTCCCCCGCTCCGCTGGAGAGGGAGGAACGAGCCCTCTCCCGCTTGCGGGGGAGGGTTGGGTGGGGGTCGCGCCGCAGCGCCGATGTCACAGCCCTTCCTTCCTTTGTCCCTCGCGCCGCCGCGCGGCACGGAAGCGGGCGGCGTGGCCGGGTTTGTCGACCTGGACCCCACGGGCGATCGACGTCGCGTCCGGCGGCACGTCGCGGGTGATGACGCTGCCGGCGGCGATCATCGCGCCCTCCCCGACCGTCACCGGCGCCACCAGCGCCGCGTTGCTGCCGATGAAGACGTCCGCGCCGATCACCGTGCGGAACTTGGCGAAGCCGTCGTAGTTGCAGGTGATCGTGCCGGCGCCGACATTGGTGCGCGCGCCGACCTCGGTGTCGCCCAGATAGGTCAGGTGATTCACCTTCGCCGCGCGGCCGAGCTTCGCGTTCTTGAGCTCCACGAAATTGCCGACATGGGCCGCCTCGCCGATCTCGGCCCCGGGGCGGAGCCGCGCGAACGGGCCGATGATGGCGCCGGCGCGCACGACCGCCCCTTCGAGATGGCAGAACGCCTTGATCTCGGCCCCGTCCTCCACGATGACGCCCGGACCGAACACGACATGCGGACCCACGACCACGTCGCGCCCCAGCCGCGTATCCGCGGCGAGGAACACGCTCGGCGGATCGACCAGCGTGGCCCCGCCTGCCATCGCCGCCTCGCGCAGCCGGCCTTGCAGGATCGCCTCCGCCGCCGCGAGATCGGCCCGCGAATTCACGCCGGCCAGCTCCTCGGCCGACGCCTCGATCACGCGAGCGCCCAGGCCATCCTCCCGCGCCAGGGCGACGATGTCGGTCAGGTAGTACTCGCCATTGCCGGCAGACGGCGTCAGGCGCCGGACGAGATCCGTCGCCACCCCGCCGCTGATCGCCATCACGCCGGAATTGCAGAGCGGGTTGGCCAGCTGCTCCGGCGTCGCCTCGCGCGCCTCGACGATCGCCGCGAGCCCGCCGTCACGATCGAGCATCAGCCGGCCGTAATCATTGGGCGGCGCGACGTTCATGCCGAGCACGACCGCCGCCGCGCCGGTCTCCCGGCGCTCCGCCACCATCCGCCCGAGCGTCTCGCGGCGGATCAGCGGCGTGTCACCGTAAACGACGAGCACGTCCCGAACCTCGCCCACCGCCGGCAGCGCCACGCGGACCGCGTCTCCCGTACCCGCCTGGCTGGGCTGGATGACGACCACGTGCGGAGATGCCTCAGCCTCGACCTCCGGCATGCCCGGCCCGGCCACCACGACGATACGGTCGGGCGACAGCGTCTCGCAGGTCGAGAGGACATGGCGGAGCATCGTCTGGCCGGCGAGGCGGTGCATGACCTTCGGGCGGTCGGACCGCATGCGCTTGCCCTTGCCGGCGGCCAGAACGATGACGGCGAGGTCTGTACGTGTCGTCTGCGTCATGGTGCACCGCATCAATTGCATCACGCGCTCGAAAGCGGCTAGACACATTTTATAAACCGATATGTCCCGTCCCCTCCCCCGCCTCATCGCCTTCGACCTTGACGGCACGCTGATCGACAGCGCTCCGGATCTGCGGAGCGCGGTGAACACGCTGCTCAAAGAGCTCGGGCGACCGCCTTTGTCGCTCGCCGACGTTCGCCACATGGTTGGCGATGGCGCCGCCCGCCTCGTCGGCCGGGCACTCGAGGCGCGTCCGGGCGATCCCGTGGATCCGGCCCAGGCGCTGGCGCGCTTCCTTGAGCTCTATCAGGCGGTCGCCACCGACGAGACGCGGCCTTATGAGGGCGTCGAGGAGACGCTGGATAAGTTATCGGCGGCCGGGGTCACACTCGGGCTGTGCACCAACAAGCCGCAGCGATCCAGCCGTGTGATCATGGACACGCTCGGCCTCGCGCCGCGTTTCACCCATTTCGTCTGCGGCGACACCACCCCTTGGCGCAAGCCGGATCCGAGAATGCTCCAGCATCTCCTCGACATCGCCGGGGTCGAGCGCGGTCAGACGCTCATGGTCG
>DATGFU010000239.1:0-3908 GCA_035308865.1 Allostellaceae bacterium
TGGTCGCGATCGGCGAGATCATCGCGCATTTCGCCGACGACGCCCGCGAATGGCGCGAACGATACCCCTACGCCACGAGCGAGACGCCGTGGAGCGAGGCGGCGTTCCTGGCTGCGATCGAAGGCGAGGACGAGCCGGCGGCGCAGGCTCTCCTCCGCGGCGCGCTTGGCGCCGGCTTGACGGCCGACGATCTCCTGCCGATCCTGGCGGAGGCGGCGCTCGCGCATTACGCCGATTTCGGCCATTCGCTGATCTACGCCGTGAAGACGGTGGCACTCGTCCGCCGCCTCGGCCCGGACTCGGCGCCGCCGCTCCTCGCCATGCTGGTCCGCAGCATCGTCTACGCCACGCGCGAGGATCTGCTCCCGGAGTTCCGCGACTACGCGAAGCGCCTCGCCGCCTGGGGCGAAGGCGGCGGCGCTGCTCCGCCGTTCGACGGGGCGGCGCTGCGCCGATCGAGCCCGCGCTCCGCCCTGGCGACGGTCGCCGCCTGGGCGGGACGGCATTCGCCGGAGCGGATATTCGCGGCCCTCGTCGGCGAGGCGGCGTGGATCCTCCTCCATGTCGACGAGAGGTGCCTCACGGCCGTCGACGCCAAGCTCGCCGACAATATCGGGTGGCTCGACTTCACCCATGCGCTCACCTTCGCCGAGGCCGCGTTGCCGGCGACGGCCTCGCGGCCCGCGCTCTGGCCGGCGGTGCTGCTGCAGCTGGCCTGCTTCATCGGGCGGAACGCCGGCTATGTCGATGCCGGGCTGGACGAGGGCCCGTACCGCGTCCACGACATTCCGAGCTTCCTCGATCGGGCGGAGGCGCGGCTCTTCGATCACGGGCGCGAGCGGTTCATCATCTCGGTCCACCTCCTGAAAACGCTGCGGGCCGGTCGGCAGCTGATCGCAGTGCTGCCGGAGCAGGCGCCGACCATCGCGGCCGCGCTCGACCGCTTCCTCGACGCGCCGATGAAAGGCCGCCACGCGCTGCGGACGGCACGGCAGATGCGGGAACTGGTCGAGCAGGAATAGGCACGCCCAACGCGCGATCTCCGCTGCCGTCGCGGCCGATCACCCGGTATCCTGGGGTGCGTCGACCAGGGGCGGTGCATGCGGCGCTTCTTTCCCTCTCTCCGGTATCGCGTCGCCGCGTGGAGCATCGCGGCACTCACGGCCTCGCTACCGTGCGGCTGCGCCTCGCCGGCGGCACGGCAGGGCGACGAGGCCGATCTCGCCGAGGAGGCGATCCCCGACCCCTGGGAAGAGGACAACCGGCGCTTCTTTAAGCTGACGCTGTTCCTCGACGACCACATCCTCAGCCCGGCGGCGGAGGCCTACCGCGCCGTCGTGCCGCACGTCGTCCGCAGCGGCATCACCAACGTATTGGCCAATCTAAGCAGCCCGGCCATCCTGATGAACGACATGCTGCAGGCTCATCCCGTGTGCGCCGCCCAGACATTCGGCCGCCTCGCCGTCAATTCGGTGCTCGGCCTCGGCGGGGTGATCGATATCGGCGAGCGGATGGGCATACCGGCCCACAACGCCGATTTCGGCCAGACTCTCGGCGGCTGGGGCGTGGG
This sequence comes from Allostellaceae bacterium, assembly GCA_035308865.1. GTDB lineage: Bacteria > Pseudomonadota > Alphaproteobacteria > ATCC43930 > CGMCC-115725 > DATGFU01. The sequence continues at coordinate 1,571 of DATGFU010000239.1, forward strand.
CGCCGGTCCCTTCATCATGTCGCCGCTGATCGGTCCGACCAACCCGCGCGACGCCGTCGGCTACGTCGTCGATTTCGCGGCCGATCCCTTCCTCTGGGAGATGCATTTCGTCCGCCTGGACGAAGGGAACTACGCGCGCTACGGCGTCGGCCTCGTCGAGACCCGCGAACGCAGCATCGAGAATTTCAAGACCTTGAAGGAGACGTCGCTCGACCTCTACTCGGTCACGCGCAGCGCCGCCCGCCAGAGCCGGGAAACGGCGGTGGAGCTGGCCCGGTCGTCGAGCCATGATGCCTGTCCGCTGCTAGGGAAATGAGATGGGAATGCGCGCTCTAACAACCGTCGTCGCGGTGCTGGTCTGGTGGGCGGCATCAGCGATCGCAGCCGAACAGGCATCGACCCTCGGCGCCGTTGTTGTCACGATCTGGATCGACGATGCGCCGGGCCGCCATCCGGTGGTGATCTTCTCGCACGGGTTCCATGGCTGTGCGACGCAATCGCGCTTCCTCACCGAGGGTTTGGCGGCGTCGGGATATCTCGTGATCGCGCCCAACCATCGCGACGCCACCTGCGACGGCGGCAGCTCGCATTGGAGCGACCCCCCGGAAGAGAAGCTCGGCCGGCCGGAACTTTGGACGGACACGGTCTATCGCGACCGCGCGGACGACATCTTCCACATCGTCGACGCCCTGCGCAGCGGCGGCCCGCTCGGCGATCGGGCGGATCTCTCGCTTCTGGCCCTCGCCGGACATTCGCTCGGCGGCTACACCGTTCTCGGCCTCGCCGGCGCCTGGCCCAGCTGGAAGGGCCTGCAGGTCAAGGCCGTGCTGGCGCTCTCGCCCTATTCACAGCCTTTCATCCGCCAGGGGACGCTGGCCGGACTGACGGCACCGGTCATGTACCAGGGCGGTACGCTCGATCTCGGGATCACGCCGGGAGTCGCACGCGTGAGCGGCGCCTACGACCAGTCGCCGAAACCGAAATACTCCATCGAGTTCGCCGGCGCCGGCCATCTCGCCTGGACCAACATCAACCCGAAGTTCCAGGGCTCGATCCTCGCCTACAGCCGGGCCTTCCTCGACCATTATGTCAAAGGTGTCCCCGCATCGGCCGCGCTGACCCGCCGCGACGACGATGTCCACCTGCTCAAATGGTCTTCGGAGCTTGGCGATAGCGATTCCCAGAAGCCGTAAGCTCAGATCAGCCAGCTCTCGGGATTCTTGATCGGCTCCTCGTTGATCGCCCGCACCAGCCCGATCACGGCCCGCACCATCACCCAGATGGCGACCGCCCAGATGATCAGCAGGCCGATCAGCACGAGGGTCAGCACGATGCCGACGACCAGTCCGATCGCGCCGATCCAGAAGGTGCGGATGGCATAGGTGAGGTGGCTCTCCCACGGCGTCCCGGCAAAATCCGGTCGTTTGACGTAGGCGATGATGACGCCGACGATGCCAAAGCCGATCAGATAGGTGACGTGGATCGCGATGATCCAGTTCTTGGCGTCGGCGGTGCGGTTCGGCCCCCCGCCGTCTAAATTGCTCATCATCAGGCCCCCCGTTCGCCGCTCCGCGATCGGCCCGGAACAGCAAGCGGGGACGGTACGCTCGCGCGCCCGCCCCCGCAAGCGGCCCCACCGACCCCCGCCACCGGGAGGTGTCGGCGGCGGGTATCGGCGAGGAGCAACCTAGCCCTGGTCGCCCTCGCGGACGGCGACGAAACGCTCGGCGCCGTGGCTGTTCAGCAGCAGCAGCACGGGCTTGTCGCCGCTCTTGGCGGCATCGATCGCCTGCTTCGCCTGTGCCGGATCGTTGACCGGCGCACCGTCGACGCGCTCGATGATGTCGCCGGCGCGCAGGCCCGCCATCGCGGCCGGGCTGTTCTGGGCGACGCGGGCGATCAGCACGCCCGTCGCGGCATCGCCGAGGCCGAGGCGCTGGCGCGCATCGGGGGTCAACGGCGCCAGCGACACGCCGAGCGCACCGGCATGTGTCGCGGCACCGGGCTGCTCCGCCGAGGCGATCTTCTCGTCGGTCAGCGTGTCGATCGTCGCCTTGACGTCGACGGTCTTGCCCTGGCGCAGCACGCCGATCTCGACTGTCTTGCCCGACGGCGTCGCGCCGACCAGCCGCGGCAGCGCGTGCATGTCTTCGACCGTCTTGCCGTCGAAGGTCTGGATCAGGTCGCCGGCCTGCAGCCCGGCCTTGGCCCCCGGGCCGTCCTTGGACACCGAGGCCACCAGTGCGCCCTTGGCCTTGGCATCGCCGACACCCAGCGCCGAGGCGATTGCCGGCGTCACCTCCTGCACCTCCACGCCGAGATAGCCCCGGGCGACCTT
>DATGFU010000240.1:0-6992 GCA_035308865.1 Allostellaceae bacterium
AAGGTGACGGCACAGGCGCTCTCGACCTACTCGGCGGAGCTCGACCACCACGCGGCGCTGATCGCCCTCGAGCGGAAGGCCCACCGCGCCTTCGATCTTGCGCAAGACCAGCTGGCCGCCGGGGCGGTGAGCCAGCTCGACCTGCTGAACAGCGAGGATTCGCTGGTGGCGGCCGACGCCGCGGTCGCCGGCTCGGATGCGGCGGTGGCGCAGGACCAGATCGCCGTCTTCAAGGCGCTCGGCGGCGGCTGGCAAAACGCGCCGCCGGTGCAGGTAACGACGGAATAGCGCCGAAATCGTGACGGGAGCGAGGCCATGACGAAGTTCATCTTCAGCAACGCGCGCGTGTTCGACGGCTGGGACGGCACGCTCGCCGACCGCGACGTGCTGGTCGAGGACGGCGTTATCCGCGCGGTCGAGCCGCGCGGGCTTGCGGTCGAAGGTGCGGAGATCGTCGACTGCGCCGGACGCGTGCTGATGCCGGGCATGATCGACGCCCACACGCATATCTATGCGGCGTCGCTCGATCTCGCAAAGCTGGTGGCGGCGCCGGTCACTTACACCGCGCATTACGCGCCGCACTTCATGCGGCACGCGCTCGATTGCGGCTTCACCACGATCCGCGACGTCGCGGCGGGCGATATCGGCGCGGCGCGGGCGCTCAGGGAGGGCCTCATTACCGGGCCGCGACTCTTCTACGGCGGCCGGGCGCTCAGCCAGACCGGCGGCCATGGCGACGTCCGGTCGGCCGAGCATGACGGCTGGTCGGAGTGCTGCGCCTGCCCTTCGGCCCACGGCAACAACATGTTCGCGATCATCGTCGACGGCGTGGACGCGGCGCGGAAGGCCACACGAGAGGAGCTGCGGCGCGGCGCCTCGCACATCAAGATCATGGGATCGGGCGGCGTCGCCTCGCCCACCGATCCGCTGGAGCGCTGCCAGTTCAGCGACGAGGAGATCGCGGCGATCGTCGACGAGGCGACACGCTGGGGCTCCTACGTGGCGGCGCATTGCCATCCGACCGAGGCGGTCCGGCGCTGCGTCGCCCTGGGCGTGCGCTCGATCGAGCACGGCACGCTGATCGACCAGCCGACCGCGGATTTCGTGGCCGGGCGGGAGGCCTTCATCGTACCGACGCTTGCGACCATCTTCGCGCTCAAGGAGGACGGGCTGAAGCTGGGGCTGCCGCCCGTGTCCTACGAGAAGCTGCTGCGCGTCGCCGACCGGGCGCTTGAAGGGATCGGCATCATGTCGCGGGCCGGCGTCCGCATGGGCTTCGGGACGGATCTGCTGGGCGGCCAGCACGTGCGGCAATGCACCGAGTTCACGCTCCGCGCACAGGTGCTGAAGCCGCTGGAGATCCTGCGCTCGGCCTGCAGCATCAACGCCGAGCTGATGGGCCAGGAGGATCGGCTCGGCTGCATCAAGCCGGGCGCCGAGGCGGATCTGCTGGTGGTCGACGGAAATCCGCTGGAAGACATCTCGGTGCTGGCGGCGGACGGGCGGAAGCTGAGCGCGGTCATGCTGCGGGGACGGTTCCACAAGCGCACGCTCTGACCTTGCCTCGCTCTGACCGAAGCGCCCATCCGGTCCAGTTCTCGCGCGCCGAGTCGCCCTTGAGCATGATCGGGACGATCTGCCGGAAAGCCCAAGGGCTGGGCCCGTCGGGCCGCTCGTAACGGTGGATCACATTGAAGCAGGCGTCCGGCCGGGCGCCAGGCACGCCGCGGGGCGGCTCCGATCCGCTTGTTGTCGCGCGGCAACGCGGCGAACGCCAATTGGATTCGCGCAGTGACCCGGCCAGGCGATATCGTGGCCGCCGGAAGGGGTCGCCGGGCCGCGACCACCGCCTTCCCTTCCGAGAGGAGCCCGCCGCACGTGACCATCAATCGTTTGCGCCTGCCAGGACATTTCAAGCTCGGAACCTTCGCCTCCAACTGCTCGGGCGGGATGTCGGTCACGACGCTGCCCGAACACTGGGACGCAAGCTGGGCCAGCAACAAGCGGCTGGCGCATCTGCTCGACGAGGCCGGCATCGACTTCATGCTGCCGATCGCGCGGTGGATCGGCTACGGCGGCGAGACCAATTTCCACGGCAGCGTACTCGAGACGATGACCTGGGCGGCCGGGCTGCTGGCGGTCACCCAACGCATCTCCGTCATCGCGACGATCCATACGACGGCCAATCATCCCGTCGTGGTCGCCAAGCAGATCGCGACCATCGACCAGATCAGCGGCGGCCGCGCCGGGCTCAACATCGTCGCCGGCTGGAACAAGCCGGAATACGAGGCGTTGGGGCTCACCCTGCCCGACGACCACGTCACCCGCTACGCCTATGCGCAGGAATGGTTCGACATCGTCCGGGCGCTGTGGACCCGCGACGGCAGGCTCGACTGGCACAGCGACCATTTCGACCTGAAGGACGTTCACAGCGACCCCAAGCCGGTCGGCGGGATTCCGCCGATCATCAACGCGGCCGGCTCGGGCGAAGGCCGGAACTTCGCGCTCCGCAACGTCGACTTCCTGTTCACGCCGGCGATCGACCTCGCGCGGTCGCGGGAGGAGCTTGCGGCGCTCAGGGATCAGGGGGCGGCGCTCGGCCGCACCGCGGAGGTCCTCACCTTCTCGCATGTCGTCTGCCGCCCGACCGAGGCGGAGGCGAAGGCCTATGTCGAGCACTGCATGAACGGCAACATCGACTGGCCGGCGGTGGACAATCTGGTCCGGCTGCAGTTCGCGCATGCCCAGTCCTTCCCGCATGACCTCCTGAAGCTCATCCGCGACCGGATGGCGATGGGCCATGGCGGCTACCCGCTGACGGGGACGCCGGAGCAGGTGGCCGATGGGATATCTGCGCTCGCCGAGACCGGCTTCGCCGGCACGACCCTGTCCTTCGTCGATTATGCGGCCGAGTTCCCCTACTTCCGCGATACCGTCCTGCCGCTCCTGGAGGCCAGAGGGTTGCGGCAGGCGAACGGGTGAGCGGAGGCTGAATACGGCGGAATGCGCTTCGCTTTTCCGCCACAAGCCGCTCAAATCCCGTCCAGATTCCGCTGCAACCGGTTCATCGGGCTGATCAGCCGGTCGAGATCCTGCCGCGAGAAGCCGGCCATCGAACGGCTCGGCCTGCGCGACGCGCCATCGGCCGGCGGCAACAAAGCGGAGGGTCGCCCGAGGCAGGCGTCGTGATAGAGTGTGCGTTCCTGCCCTGCCGGGCCTGCCGATAGGGCCGACCCCTCCAGCCAGCCATGCTCTATCTCGAAGACCATGTCGTCGGCGCGACCGACCGGTTCGGCCGCTACGAGGTGGGCCGCGACGAGATCCTCGATTTCGCGCGGAAATACGACCCGCAGCCCTTCCATCTGAGCGATGAGGGAGCGGCAGAGAACCCGCTCTTCGGCCGGCTGAGCGCCAGCGGCTGGCACACCGCCGCCATGACCATGGCCATGGTCGTTCGCGGCTTCGAGGAACGCGGGCAGCCCGCCATGCTCGGCGCCGCCGGAATCGACGAGCTGCGCTGGCTCAAGCCGGTCTTCGCCGGCGACGTGCTCACCCTGCAGACCGAGATCGTCGATGTGACGCGATCGCGGCGCAAGCCGTGGATGGGGACGGTCCGGACCCGCATCACGGTCTTCAATCAGAACGAAGAGCCGGTAATGCACTTCACGTCGATCGTTCTGATGCGGGCAAGGAGCGAGCCCGACCCGGCGATGGTACCGGAAAGCAAATAGGAGAAAGCGGCCGGGAAGGACCCGGCCGCACGTCGTCAGAACGCGTAGTGTAGATTGAGCGAGTACGACCTCGGCAGCTGGTAGGAGACCTCGTTGCAGCCGCACAGGCTGGCGAGATCGAAGCCCTGCACGCCGATCCGGGCGTTCGTCAGGTTGTCGATGTCGAAACCCACCTGCCAATGCTCGTCGGGGCTGAGCCAGCTCGCGCCCAGTCCGAGCTTGTAGTAATGCGGGAACTGATCGGCATCGAAGTTCCGCAGGTTGTAGTAGTAATGATCGGAATAGGTGACGTCGAACCGCTCCGACAGCACGCCAGACATGAATTCGTGGCTGTACCGCATGAGCAGGTTGGCCTGGAAGGGCGGCGAGTAGACCGGCTGCACGGTCCGTGTCGGGATGTCGCCGCCGCCGATCAGCAGCGGAACATCGAAGACCCGGGCATGGATGTAGGACCCGCTGAGGTCGACGTCGAAGCCGGGGAAGGGATTGGCCTCGATCGTCGCTTCGGCGCCGTTCGTCTCCGCGTTCCGGTTCAGCACCACGCCGGCGACGCCGGTGAACAGGAAGGCCTGGTAGTTCGTGTAGTCATAGTGGAACGCCGAAGCGTTGACCCGCAGCTTGTTGTCGAGGAACGTCGACTTGAAGCCCGCTTCGGTCGAGACCAGCTCCTCCGGCTTGTAGGGAATCAGCGTCGTCGGCACCGGCAGCCCGCCTGCCAGCTCTGCATTGTAGCTGCCGGCCTTCACGCCGCGGTTGACGCCGGCATAGATCAGAACGCCTGTTTCGGGACGGTATTCGAGCTGCAGCTTGCCGGCCCACAGCAGGGCTTCGGAATCGTTCGCGTAGGGCGCTCCGCCGGGATTGGGGCCCAGCGGCACGATCTCCGGTCCCTGACCCACGGCGAACGCGTTCGGCGCCGGGAAGAGGCCTTGCGAGAAGTGATAATTCTTCAGCTCCTCGATGCCGCGGAGGCCGGCGACGATGGTCCAGTGATCGGCGAAGGTCCAGTCGCCCTGGCCGAACACCGAGAAGGAATCCGTCTGGAGACTGGCCAGCGAATCGACTTCGATCCCTTCGGTCGGGATCTTCAGCCCCGCGATGGAGCTGTTGTCGATATGGAGATAATACGCGCCGGCCACCCAGTTCAGGTCCGTCATCGTGCCGTTCAGGCGGAACTCCTGGCTGAACGTAAACGAATCATCGCCCTCGAAATCCGCGAGCTGGTTGGTCGGGCCGGCATCGACGTCGACGAAGAGCAGCTTGTTGAATTTCTTGTAGTCGCTCACGGCGGTGAAGGTCAGGCCCTCGGCGATGTTCCAGGTATTGTCGAGGTCGACGCCGTAGGTGTCCGTATAGCCGATATGGGCGAAGCAGAAGTCGCACGACGACACCCACTCGCCGGGCGGCTTGAAGCCGAAGAAGTCGCCGCCCGGCACGGGCCGCGGCGGCGCCGGCGTGAAGTGGCCGGTATTGCCCTCGTCGGCGCCGCCGTCGCCGCCGGTGGCGCTGATCGAGTCGCGCGTGTCCGTCGGCGAGATGTCGTAGACGTTTACCAACTGCCCCTCAGCGTTGAGCTGTCCGATCGTCTGCGACTGCTCGTAGGGCGCGGTGGACGTGTCGGTATGCCCGCCGAAGCCGGTCAGGAGCGACTGGAAGTCGGCCGACGGCTTGTAGAGGAGCTCGACACGGCCGACGAACGTCCCTTCGTTGCCGAGATCGGCGCCCGCGCCCGGGCCCGGAGGCGGTCCCACCGCATCGAGCGGATACTTGTTGATCAGATAGGGATCGCGGTTGAGATATTTAACGGCGATGCGGGCGGCGAGATAGTCGTTGATCGGGCCGCCGAACGCCGCCTCGCCGACTTCCTGCATCGGGTTCTCGGGGCTGTCATAGACGCCGATGCGGACATCGACATACCCGTCATAGCCGTCGAAACTGGGCTTCTTGCTGATGTACTGGATGAGGCCGCCGGTCGCGTTCCGGCCGAACAGCGTGCCCTGCGGCCCCTTCAGCACCTCGACGTGGTCTATGTCGAGCAGCGAGAAGGTCTGGGCCTGGTCGATCGCAACATAGCCTTCGTCGAAATAGACCGCGTTCGGCGATTCGGCGATGTCGTTGAAATCGATCTGGCTGACGCCGCGGATCGTGAACAGCGACTGCTGCCCCGCCAAGCTGCCGCCGATCGACACGCCCGGAGTCAAGGCGGCGATGTCGAAGCTGCTCTGCAGGTTGAGCTGGCGCAATGTATCGCCGGTGATCGCCTGGACCGCGATGCCGACGTCCTGGACGTTCTGCGCGCGCTTCTGCGCCGTCACCACGATTTCCTGCAGAGCGCCGCTTTCGTCGGCGGCGAAGGCCGGCAGACCGGTCAGGATCGCCGTCGCACAGACGCCTGCGGTGAGGCTGCGTCGAACCATTTCTGTCCCCCAAGATTGCGGTTTTCTCGATCGCCGGCTTTCGACGGCGTTGTTCGCGGTGGCCACCTGTCGGCGCGGCCCCGGATCGATCGGACATTCGCGGGAGCGTCGGCCCCCAATGCCATGTTCTGTCATTCGAACCCCCCAAGAACCATCCAGTCGCGATCCGCCCCGGCATCCCTCCCGTCTCGCGCAGCCGGCGCCGTACCCTTCTTCTTCGACCAGTTCCGGGGGCGCACCGGAAATGAGCAGTCTATTCGCCCCATAAGTCGCCATCCGCGCCCGCATTATCGCGCGGCAGTCAAACGAACGGCTCAAATAATCTCATATACTGAGATCAAAAACTTTATAGATGATATGCTGTACCCCGTTCGTCTCGCTGTCAAGTGTCGATTCGGCATGAAGTTCCGCTATGTCAGTCGACCCATCGATTTACACTTACCTCCTTCTGAACAGGCAAAGTTGTTCCTGCCACGATGCAGCAGATGCTCCTACATGAACAGCAAAATGGGTGCCAGATCGTCTACGAAGTTGTACTTTCCTTTTTGGGTTGCCAGAGCATGATCATGAAGGTAGCTTCCTTTTTCTGGTTCACACGCAGTCCAAGGATACCGAGGAGCGCCGAGAACAATGGAGCCCAAGTATTACCGCAACTGGCATCTCGCCAGGACCGAGACGGAGTTCAAGGTCACGGAGTTCGAGTGGTCGCTGATCCGGTTCATCGGATCCTTCCAGAAATGGGTGACGACCGTGGGTGGCGTGGTCATCGACGAGGACATCAAGTTCACCGAGCACCTGATCCTTCACGTCATCCGCATGCAGGACCGGCCCAAGAACAGCGCGA
>DATGFU010000241.1:0-9951 GCA_035308865.1 Allostellaceae bacterium
AAACGCCGACGAGGCGCGCTCGATCCGGGGAGTGATAGCCTTGTTGCCGGGCGTCATTCCGAGTTCCAGCGCGAGACTGCGCAAGGCGCCGAGGCTCATCCGCCATTCGCCGCGCCCGCTCACCGCGCTCCATCCGACGAAGTCGGACCGATGCGGCAAGGTCCGCGCCGCCTCCATCGCCGTCGCCATCATGCCGTCGATGACTGCGGCGCCGTTCGCAGCGGCGGCCTCCGGCCAGACCGACAACACCGCCTTGTCCTCCTTGAGCGTGCCATCGCCTATCAGCAGCCCAATGAGATACCCTTCGGCAGCGCTATAGGGTCCCGGCCAGCGGACGGCCTCGCCGGGATCGTTCAGCACGATCTCGTCCCCAGGCAAAAGCTCTCCCGCCGATCGCCAGACATGCTCCATTCGCCAGCGCGAGCGCGATGTGACCGTCCGCACGGGATGGTCGGCCGTCAGCCTGATCTCGTAGCCTTCCACCGTGCGAAGCCGCAGCAGCGGCTTCACGCCTGTCATGAAGAATCCGTCCGGGCTCGATGGATGGATCTCGCCGTCGATCAGTGCGGGAAATGCCCGTCCGACGAGATCGCGGACCTGCCGCGGCCCGTCCGCGGTATCGACCCAGGCATCCGCCGGAATGCAGGGGTTGGTCGCCGCAATTGTTTCGCAGTACCAGAGATTGTTCAGCCGGTTGATCCGGTCGATGAAGATCACGCCCGGCTCGGCGACCTCGTAGGTCGCCTGCATGATGCGGTCCCAGAGCGCTCGCGCCTGCACCACGCGCTGCACGGCGCCGTCGAATTTCAGCTCCCAGGGCGCGTCCTCGGCGACCGCGCGCATGAAATCGTCGGTCGCCAGGACCGAGAGGTTGAACATGCGCAGCCGGTTGGGATCGCGCTTGGCCTCGATGAAGGCCTCGATGTCGGGGTGGTCGCAGCGCAGCGTGCCCATCATGGCGCCGCGGCGCGAGCCGGCGCTCATGATGGTGCGGCACATCGCGTCCCACACGTCCATGAACGACAGCGGCCCCGAGGCGTCGGCGCCGACGCCCTTCACCGGCGCGCCGCGCGGCCGGAGCGTCGAGAAATCGTAGCCGATCCCGCCACCCTGCTGCATGGTGAGCGCGGCCTCGCGCAGATGCTCGAAGATCCCGCCCATGTCGTCCGGGACCGTGCCCATGACGAAGCAGTTGAAGAGCGTGACGGTGCGGCCGGTGCCGGCGCCGGCGAGGATCCGGCCGGCCGGGAGGAAGCGGAATCCTTCCAGCGCCTTGTAGAACCGCTCCGCCCAGGCCGCCGGATCGGGCTCGACCGAGGCGACGGCATCGGCGACCCGCCGCCAGCTTTCCTCGATCGTCTTGTCCACAGGCGAGCCGTCCGGCGACTTGAAGCGGTACTTCATGTCCCAGATCTGCTGCGAGACGGCGGCGACGGTGGTCAAGTCAAGCGCTCTCCGCGGACAAGGGGCGTTCTAACTTCGTTCTTGAGCAGAACGTCGTCAAGCGGTGCACCGAAGAAACAGCGTGCCGCACCAAGCTTCGCCTAGCTTCGCCGATAAAAGAGAATTTGTGGCCATGGCGCCAGCTGTTGCAGATGGTCAAAATCCCGGATGTTCGAGGTCAGCAGCGTCCGACCCGATTCGCCGGCCTGCAGGAAGAGAAGTGCGTCGTTCAGGAGTTCCGTTCCCGGTGCTCGGCCCGTCAGACGCGCGGCGAGTCCCGCAAGCATTCCGGCTTCGCCGCAGGCTCTGAGGCTGGGAGCGGTGAGGCGGTGCTGCGGAATCCGATCCAACGCCAGGCGAAGCGCGGCGAGCGATGCCGCCGTGCCCTTGTGATTCGGGTCGAGGCGGCCGAAGAGATGCGTCAGTTCCGCGAGCGCAACCGACGAATGGTTCTGGGTTCGGGAGGCGAGCAGCCGCTTTACTTCAGGCGGCATCCGCGCCTGGAGAATATCTATGTATATGCCGGTGTCCAGCAGCAGTTCGGCACCCGGACCGATTGATGCTGTGACGAAAGGTAGGTCGGCTTCGTTCCGGGGCGACAGCTGTAGACCCGATCGCTGCGGCTTCACGCGCCGCAGCGAGGCGGCAATGTCAAAAGTCAAGATCCAGGTCAGCGGGTATGCTGCCCTCAAGGGAAAAAAGCGTCTCGATGAAATCATCCTCGAGCGCGACCTTGGCCAGCGCGTACTCGATCACAGCCGTCGTGCGGCCGAGGCCGGCGCGGTTCTTGGCAGCTTTCAGAAGCCGCCGCGGAATGCGGGCACCTACGGAAGCGCGCTCGCCCTCGAACAGGCCAGCCTCTTCCGCGGCGGCTGTCACCGCCGCGCGGCGCCGGGCGATGATTGAGTCGGCGCTCGCGGAGTCATCGGGCATAGCACGGCGCTTGTTTCACAAAATCCAAGAAATGTCAAACAGGCCCGCCGCGCGCGGCTGGACCAGCTACCGTCTCGGCCTCGCCATCTCCGCCCGCCTCCGCCACCAGCCGCCTCGTCGCCTCCTCGGTCCGCTCCTGGAGCAGCACCACTGCCTCGCGGCGGTCGAGGCCGGGCGGGATCGGCGGCAGGATCTCGACATGGATCCGGCCCGGCCGCTTCATGAAGGCGTTGCGGCTCCAGTAGAGGCCGGAATTGAGCGCCACCGGCACGATCGGCACGCCGAGCTTGGCGTAGAGCGCGCCGACGCCGGGCTGGTAGGGGAGGGCCACGCCCACCCGGCCGCGCGTCCCTTCCGGAAAGATGGCGATGGGGCGCCTCTGGGCCAACGCCGTTGTCGCAGCGGAAAGCATCCCCCTTAGGGCCGTAGCGCCGCCCTTGCGGTCGATCGGGATCATCCCGGCGCGGCCGATATAGAGTCCGACCAGCGGCAGGCGCAGCAGCTCCTGCTTGAGTACGATCGCCGGATCGCGGAGCAGCTGGTTCAGCAGCAGGGTGTCCCAGGCCGATTGGTGCTTGAACGCGACGATCGCCGGCCCCGCCGGCAGGTTTTCCTGCCCTCGGACCTCGTGGGTCAGGCCGACTGTGATCCGGAGCCAGGCGAAGGCCGAGCGCGTCCAGATCTCGCTGACCCGGACGACCGCGCGCCGGCCGATGAAGATCGCGGGCAGACCGGCGAGCCCGAGGACAAGCGTCAAGGCCCAGAAGCCGAAATTGTAGGCAGTCGCCCGCAACACCGTCACGCGCCCGCCTCCCGATCGGTCGCGACGAGCGGCCGGACCAGCGCGATGAGGTATTTCGTGTACTCGATCATGACGACCGGCGAAGCGACACGCCGGAGGCCCGACGGCATCCCGCCAGGGTCGACCGGGTCGGGCACGACTGTAACGTCGCTCGGCAGCACCCGTCCGAATTCGAGCAGCGCGCGGCGCATGTGGTAATTTGCGGTCACGAGTCGCAGCGAATGGTAGTGCTGCTCGGCGAGCCAGCGGGCCGTCTCGACCGCGTTGCCGATCGTGTTGTCGGCAGCATGGCCGAGCACGATGCAGCACTCGGCCCAGCGACCGGCCGACGGGCCGGCGATCGACTCGGCCGTTACGCCCGGATTGACGCCGGAGACGAAGAGCTTGCGGCCCTTGCCCGCCGCCAGCAGGTCGAGCCCGGCGGTGATCCGGCCCTTGCCGCCGGTAAGGACGACAATCGCGTCGGTGGCCGTATCCGGCGCTGGCACGCCGTCGTCCAATCCCGCGGTGAACCAGACGAGGCCGGCGCCCCAGGCAAGGGCGAGGACGATCGCCACGCCAGCGACGAAACGCAGGCCGTGCCGGAGGACACTCACGGCATCCGCGCGAGCGTCCGCAGCACGGTGATCCGCGCGGTGACCAGCCCGACCAGCCCCATCGCCAGCGGCAGCACCAGGATGACCGGCCAGGCCTCGAGCGGCAGGCGAAGGATCGGCACGAGATCACCGGCCCCCGGCAGCGCGCCCTGTTCCGCGGCGAGGCGCAGGCCGCCGAAGCCAACGACCGTCATGACCAGCCCGATGCCGCCGCCCTTCAGCGCCAGCCAGAAGGCATGCCACTGGAACTGGCGCGCGACAAAGGCGTCGGTGGCGCCCATCAGGTGCAGCAGATCGATCAGCCCGGCATGAAGCGCGAGGCCGGTCCGGGTGGTGAAGACGACGGCGGTCATGGCGACGAGGCCGATCAGCAGAACCACCGCACCGGCGCCGATCTCGATCAGATGCGCCACGTAGAAGATGCGGTCGAGCCATGCGCCGCGCTGCTCCACCGTGGCGCCGGGCGCGATCGCGGCGAGCCTGGTTTGCAGCCCCGCACGATCGAGCGCCGCACCGTCGGCGACGCGGATATCGATCAAGACTGGGGCCGGGAGCAGCGAGGGATCGACCTGGGTGCCGAGCCATGGCTCGAGCAGCTTGGCCGTCGCCGCATCGTCGAGTGCCGCCGCCTGCGCCACCCCCGGCATCTGACGAATCGCCGCGAGCGCGGCGGCGACGAGATCGGGCGCGGGCCTGGCATCGGCCTGCGGCGGCAGCTGCACGGTCACCGTGCCCTGCAAGCCCGCGTCCCAACGCTCCAGCGCGCCGCCGATAGCGAACGCGCCGCCGGTTGCGGCGGCGGCCAGGAACACCATCAACGCGATCAGCCAGGGCAGGAACCGCCCGGATCCGTCGGCGGCGAGCGGCAGGGGCGAGCCTCGTGCCATTTCTCAGGCCCGCCCCTCGTGGCGTGTGAGCCGGCCTTCGTCGAGGGCCAGCACGGCGTGGCCGAAGCGCTCGATCAGCGCCTCGTTGTGGGTGGCGATGACCACCGTCGTGCCGAGCCGGTGGAGCTCGTCGAAGAGGCCGATGAGTCGCACTGCCAGCGCGTCGTCGACATTCCCGGTGGGCTCGTCCGCGACCAGCAGGTTGGGCTGCCCGATCACCGCGCGGGCGATGGCGACGCGCTGCTGCTGTCCGCCCGAAAGCGTCGAAGGTCGGGCCTGCATGTGATCGGCGAGCCCCACCCATTTCAGCAGGTCGGTGACGTATTCCCGGACCTTGATCTCGCTCTCGCCGGCCATGCGGATCGGCAGCGCCACATTGTCGAAGGCCGAGAGATGCTCGATCAGACGGAAATCCTGGAAAACCACGCCGATTCGCCGGCGCAGAGCCGGCCGCTCGCGGCGCGGCACGGTGGCGATGTCCCGCCCGAGCATCGTCATCCGCCCTGCGGTCGGCCGCGCCTCGAGATAGAGCAGGCGCAGCAGCGTCGATTTGCCGGCCCCGCTGGGCCCAGTGAGGAAGTGGAACGAGCCCGACGGAAGCTCCAGATCGATGCCGCGCAGCACTTCGGGGCCTTGGCCGTAGCGCATGGCGACGCTCTCGAGCCGGATCAATGCGGAACCCCTCCTCGGGCCGGGACAGCCGCTCGGATGTAGCCGGCCTTGGTGCCCGTCGCAACGGACATGAGGAGGATCGATCTTGGTACGCCCCGGTATTGGGGCGCTGGCTTCCCGGGCATTGCCGGTGCTATGCGAGCCGGCATGACCGGCGATGTGCTCGAATGCCGCGAGATCGCGTGGATGGAGCCGCTCGCGGCCTTTGACCGTTGGCAAGGCTTGCCCGGCCTGGCCTTCCTCGACAGCGCCGGCACGCTGCACGAGCGCGCGCGCTGGGCGATCCTGGCCGCCGATCCCTTCCGGATCCTCTCGGGCAGGGCCGAGGCGCTGCTGGTCGACGGCGCTCCCGTGGACGGCGATCCGTTCGCCGTGCTTGGCCGCGAGCTCGCCCGCTTCCGCCTGGCGCCCGGCTCGGCGCCCGTGCCGTTCGCCGGCGGGGCGATCGGGTTCTTCGGGTACGAGCTGGCGGCACCGCTGGAAAAGCTGCGGCCGCGCCATCCCGACCGGTTCGGGCTCGACGATTGGTGGCTCGGCTTCTACGACGCCGTTCTGGCCTTCGACCGGGCCGAGCGGCGGGCATGGATCCTGTCCTCGGGATTTCCGCAAGACGGTCCGGCGCGGCAAGCCCGCGCGGCCAGGCGGGCGGACGAAATCCAGGAACGGCTCGCCGCGCCCGCGCCGCCGCCCCGTCCCGCTCTGCCGCCGATCGATTGGCGTTGCGAGCTGCCGCGCGGCGAGTACGAGCGCCGCGTTGCGGAAGTGATCGAGCACATCCGCGCCGGCGACATCTATCAGGCGAACTTCACCGGTCGGCACCTCGCCGCGCGGCCAGCCGGACTCGATCCCGCCGCGCTCTGGCTGGCGCTGCGCCGGGCCTCGCCAGCGCCGTTTGCCGCCTATCTCGCGCCCGGCGCCGATTATGTCCTCGCCGGCGCCTCGCCCGAGCGGTTCATCCGGCTGGGTCCCGACGGCCGCATCGAGACGCGGCCGATCAAGGGCACAAGACCGCGCGGCGCAACGCCGGCGGAGGACATGGCGCTCCGGCGAGAGTTGGCCGAAAGCGCCAAGGACCGCGCCGAGAACCTGATGATCGTGGACCTCCTGCGCAACGATATCGGCCGGGTCGCCGAGATCGGCTCGGTCGCGGTGGAGGCGCTGTGCGAGCTCGAGAGCTTCGCCAGCGTCCACCATCTGGTCTCTTCGGTTACCGGAAGGCTGCGGCCGGGGCTGGGGCCGGCGGATCTGCTCTGCGCCACGCTCCCGGGAGGCTCGATCACCGGCGCTCCGAAGATCCGGGCGATGCAGATCATCGACGCGCTGGAGGTGGCGCGGCGCGGCCCCTATTGCGGCGCCGTCGCGTGGATCGGCTTCGACGGTGCGATGGATTCGAGCATCACGATCCGCACGATCACGGTCACGCGCGACACGCTGATCGCGCAAGCCGGCGGCGGCATCGTCGCCGATTCGGATCCGGAAGCCGAGTTCGAGGAGATGATGGTCAAGGTGCGGCCGCTGCTGCTGGGGGGCGGATGACGGTCTGGGTGAATGGAAGGCTCGTCGATGCCGGGGTCGTCGATGCCACCGATCGCGGTTTCACGCTCGGCGACGGGCTGTTCGAGACAGTGCGTGTTCAGGAAGGAAAGCCTGTCCTCTTCGACCGGCATTTGGCACGGCTGCGCGACGGTGCGCGGGTGCTCGACATCCCCGTTCCCGCGACCGATGCCGCGCTGGCCGGAGCCGTCGCGGCGTTGCTTGCGGCGGAGGGCATGGCCGAGGGCCATATCCGCATCACGCTCACCCGGGGCCCCGCGCCACGCGGCGTCCTGCCGCCAGCCTCGCCGAATCCGACATTGCTCATCGCCGGCGGCCCGATCGCCGCCGCCGCGCCGGTCCGCCTCGTCATTGCCGAGTCGACCCGGCGCAACGAGCTGTCGCCGCTCTGCCGCGTCAAATCGCTGAACTACCTCGACAATATCCTCGCGCGGCAGGAAGCGGCCCGACGCGGCGCCGACGATGCGGTGCTGCTGAACACTGCCGGACGCGTCGTGGAGACGACGATCTCCAATCTCTTTGCCGTAATCGACGGCAGACTGGTGACGCCGCCGGTCGCCGAGGGCGCGCTGCCGGGCATCATGCGCGGCGTCCTCGTGGAGCGCATGGCGGCGGTCGAGCGGCCGATCGCGCCGGAGGAGCTGCGCTGCGCCACGGCGGTCATCCTCACGAACAGTCTCGGGATACGGGCGGTCGTCGCGCTCGACGGCGCGCCGTGCGGGGCGGCAACCGAACTGGCACGGCAGGCCGAGGCGGTCGCGGCGAGGCTCAGCGCCTGACGACGAGCCCGGTTCCGATCAGCAGCACGCCGATGGCGAGGATCGTGGGGCCGACGAAAGGCGGGATCACATGCGTCGTCTTCTCGTTGGCCGTAATGTGAACGTCGCCAATCCGGGCGACGTCCTCGCGGTGCTCGGTCGTGAACATCGGCACGGCGATCGCCAGCACGCCCAACAGCGCTATGATCGCGCCGGCGATCGCCAGCTTGCTTTGCGAACCCATCGCGGTGTTCTCCTCGAATGAACCTCCACGTAAACACGAAGGACGGGCAAAGGATGCGGTGCGGCGCGAAAAGACCCGGCATCGTGAGCGGAGCATGACGCTCGCGCCGCTGCTGGCGGCTCCCATGGCGGTGCAGCTGCACGTTGCGACGGTGCTGCCCGCCTTCGTGCTCGGCACCTGGCAGTTTCTCGTCAGCCGCAAGGGAAGCCGGCCGCATCGCGCCGTCGGATACGTCTATCTGACGCTGATGACGGTGACGTCGATCGCGGCGCTCTTCATCCACGAGATCATGCCGCAGAGCCCGATCTTCGGCCTCAGCCCGATCCATCTCTTCATTCCGCTGACGCTGTTCGGGGTGGTCGGCGCGCTCCGGGGCGCCTGGACCCACAACATCAGGCTTCATCGGAACGCGATGATCGGCACCTATGTCGGCGGACTGCTGATCGCCGGCAGCCTCACGCTTCTGCCCGGCCGGATCATGCATGCGGTCGTGTTCGGACCCTGACGCTCCGATATTACCGTTGTCGCGGCAGGGCCGGGCGCACATGATCCGCGCCGTTGCGCCCAGTCGTCCGAGGTTCGCCCCCATGCCTGCCTATCGCTCCCGCACCACCACCCACGGCCGCAACATGGCCGGCGCCCGCGGCCTGTGGCGCGCCACAGGCATGACGGATGCGGATTTCGGCAAGCCCATCATCGCGGTCGCCAATTCCTTCACCCAGTTCGTGCCCGGCCACGTGCACCTCAAGGATCTGGGGCAGCTGGTGGCGCGCGAGATCGAGAAGGCGGGCGGCGTCGCCAAGGAGTTCAACACGATCGCGGTCGATGACGGGATCGCGATGGGGCATGGCGGGATGCTCTACAGCCTGCCCTCGCGCGAGCTCATCGCCGATGCCGTCGAGTATATGGTCAACGCGCATTGCGCCGACGCGCTCGTCTGCATCTCGAATTGCGACAAGATCACGCCCGGCATGCTGATGGCGGCGATGCGGCTCAACGTGCCGGCCGTCTTCGTCTCGGGCGGACCGATGGAGGCCGGCAAGATCGTCCATGGCGGCAAGTCGAAGGCGGTCGATCTCATCACCGCCATGGTCGCCGCCGCCGATCCGACCGTGTCGGACGAGGAGGCCGCGGTGGTCGAGCGCTCCGCCTGCCCGACCTGCGGCTCGTGCTCGGGCATGTTCACGGCGAACTCGATGAACTGCCTCACGGAAGCGCTGGGCCTGGCGCTCCCCGGCAACGGCACGGTGCTGGCGACCCATGCCGACCGCAAGCGGCTCTTCGTCGAGGCGGGATGGCTGATCGTCGACCTCGCAAAGCGCTGGTACGAACAGGACGATGCGAGCGTGCTGCCGCGCCGGATCGCGACGCGCGCCGCGTTCGAGAACGCCATGTCGCTCGACATCGCCATGGGCGGCTCGACCAACACCGTTTTGCATCTGCTGGCCGCGGCCGCGGAAGGCGAGGTCGATTTCAGCATGCGCGACATCGACCGCCTGTCGCGCCGCGTACCCAATCTCTGCAAGGTCTCGCCCTCGGTGGCCGACGTGCATATCGAGGACGTGCACCGCGCCGGCGGCATCTACGGAATCCTCGGCGAGCTCGATCGCGCCGGGCTGCTCGATACGTCGGTCGGCTCGGTCCATGCGAGCGACCTCGCCGGAGGGCTCGCGCGCTGGGACGTGACCCAGACCGCCGACCGCTCGGTCGCCACCTTCTACAGGGCGGCGCCCGGCGGCGTCCGCACGACCGAGGCGTTCAGCCAGGAGCGCCGGTACGACGCGCTCGACCTCGACCGGGCCAAGGGCGTCATCCGCGATGCCGAGCACGCGTTCAGCCGCGATGGCGGCCTCGCCGTGCTCTACGGCAACCTCGCCGAAGACGGGTGCATCGTGAAGACCGCCGGCGTCGACCCGTCGAGCCTCGTCTTTGCCGGCCCGGCGCGAATCTTCGAGAGTCAGGAGGACGCAGTCGACGGCATCCTCGGCGATCGCGTCAAGTCGGGCGACGTCGTGCTGATCCGCTACGAGGGACCGAAGGGCGGCCCCGGCATGCAGGAGAT
>DATGFU010000242.1:0-5707 GCA_035308865.1 Allostellaceae bacterium
GCTCTTCCAGCGTCGAGCCGATTCGTGTTAGGAAACAAAGCAATAACCCGGTACCCATGGCTGGAGGTCGGCCTCCATGACGCCCGAATGCTTCGAACCGACCGGGGCTCCATGATGTCTCACGCAGGCGGGAACGGCATCGAGCATTCTCTCCCGGCGCGGATGGGCCGGCGCGAGATGCTGCTGCTGACCCTTGCCGCGGCGTGCTCGGCGCCGTCCCGGGCCGGCGCCGCGGATGCGTCGGACAACACATCCAACGGCGACACATCCAAGGAAGCCGCGTCCGGCCCCGTCTCGGCGCTCTATGCCGGCCTCGTCGCGGTGATGAAGGCCGGCCGCTCCGTGCCTTTCGCCACACGCTACGAACAGCTCGCCCCCGTGGTCGACGGCGCCTTCGATTTGCCCGCCATCCTGAAGGGTACAGTCGGACCGCGCCTGGCCGCTCTGACGCCGGATGAGCAATCCGCGCTGCTCGACTCATTCCGGCGCTACACCGTCTCCACCTACGTCGCGAATTTCAACAAATTCGGCGGAGAGCGCTTCGACATCCTGCCGGATCAGCGCACCGTCGGCGATTCGGTGGTGGTGGCGACAGAGATCGTGCCGAAATCCGGGAAGCCGGCGCGACTCGACTACGTCCTGCATTCGACGACCGGCGAGAGTGCCGCCGTCTGGAAGATCACCGACATCCTGCTCGACGGCTCGCTCAGCCAGGTCGCGGTCCAGCGGTCGGAATTCCGCAGCTCGCTCACTGCCGGCGGTGCCAAGCAGCTGATCTCGATGCTCGATCAGAAATCCGCCAGTCTCTCCGACGGCTCCTAGATCAAGATGATTTGAGGTCGAATCGACCTCAAATCTGAATCTTGATCTCATTCAAATGTTTAGAGACCGATTCAGCGTTCAGGCCGAATTGGCCTGAACGCATCGGGCTCTAGTGTCCCGCGTCGCGCCGGGACCGCCCTGGCGCCCCGACCGCCGCCAGCAGGGCCGGCACGAAGGCAAGGCTCGATAGCAGCGTGCAGGCGAGGCTGATCAGCAGCAGCAGTCCCATGCTGGCCGTGCCCGGATGGCCCGACAGGGCCAATGTGCCGAAGGCGCTGCCGGTGGTGAGCGCCGAATAGAGCACGGCGCGCGCCGTGGCCGAGCCCAGGACCGAAATCTGGCCCTTCCGCCAATTCATCACGAAATAGATGTTGAAGGACACCCCGACGCCCAACAGCAGGGGCAGCGCGATGATATTGGCATAGTTGAGCGACGATCCCGCCGCCACGATGACGACGACCGTGGTGAGGGCCGAGAGCAGCAGCGGCGCCATGACCAGCGCCGAATCCAGGATCCGGCGCAGCGCGATCAGCAGAATGAGCGCGATCGTCGCGATCGCCGTCAGAGCCGCCGTGCGAAACGCGTCAACGATCGTCACCCCGGTTGACACGAAGGCGACCGCGGCGCCTCCGGCATCGGGCGCGACCGCTAGCACCTGGTCGACGAAGCGCCGGAGCACCTCGCTGTCCTGCGTCGCCGGCGCCGGGACGACCTGGATGCGGGCGCGTCCATCCGGCAGCACCCAGTCGCGCTTGAGCTCCGGCGGCAGGGCTTCGACCGTCACCGGTTGCGCCGTGAGCGCGGTCCGGAGCTGATCGAGCAGCATGGGCAGGTATCGGGTCAGGCTCTCATCGACGATATGCACGATCGGGTCCGGCGCCACCGACAGGCGCCGCAGATCGTCGGCGACCGCTGCGAGAGGATGATCTGCCGGCAGCTTCGCCAAACCGGGCTCGATTTCGGTGAGCGCGTCCCTCGCGGCCTTGCGGATCTCGTCCGGCGGAGGCGGCGTCACGTTCGGGCGCGGTGCCAAAGTGACCTCGAGTAGCGCGTTGGCGTCGTTCACCAGCGCCAGCTTCGCCGCCTGGTCTCCCGGAACGAAGCTCTCGATCGACAGAACCTTTGCGACCAGAGGCAGGCTGCCAAGCTGCCGCGCCTTCGGACCGACCGCCGCGATGCTGGGGACCATGACGTCGACGGAGAAGGGGTTCGTCGTCGGCGAGGCGATGAGGTCGTAGAGGGTCCGCATCGCCTCCGTTGTCGGATCCTTGGTGTGGAGCGGGTCTGCGTCGAAGCGGAGCACCGGCAGCAGGACGAGGCCGGTCGCGCCGAGCAGAGCGAAGGCCGCCAGCAGCCAGCGATGATGTCGCCGCACCGCCTGATCGAGCGGGGTCGCCCAGCGGAAGCCGATCTCGGTCGGCTCGCCGGGCGGCTGGAACAGCCTGATGGCAGCCGGCAGAAAGGTGAATGTGCACAAGAAGGCGATCAGCATGCCGATGCCTGCGATCAGGCCGAGCTCGGCGACGCCCTGGAAGCTGGTGGGAACGAATGCCAGGAAGCCGGCGGCTGTCGCCAGCGAGGCCACCAGGATCTGGGCGCCGGCGTTGCGTGCGGTGGCGGCCAGCGCGGCCGCCGTCTCGCCCAGCTCGTGGCGGGCTTCGCGATATCGCACGACGAACTGGATGGCGAAATCGACGGCGAGGCCGACAAAGAGAATGCCAAACCCGACCGAGACGAGATTGAGCGTGCCGACGGCCACGGTTGCGAACAGCAGCGTCAGCAGCAACCCCAGCCCGAGGGTCAGCAGGATCGGCACGATCAGGCGCCAGCTGCGGACCGCCAGGAAGAGCCACAACGTGATCAGAACGATGCTCGCAGCGAGCCCCGCGATCATGCCCTGGGCAACCGTTGCGAATTCATCGTCGGCGAGCGCGACCACACCGGTGATGCGCACGCGCGCCTCGCCGGACTCGACCGGCGGCAGCCGGGCGACGATGTCCCGCAGCTTGTCGGCCGCGACACCGCCCGGTTGCAGCGCACCGAAATCGAGCCGGGGCTGGATCAGCACGAACTTGTCCGATCCCGCGAGGTCGGCGAGCTTGCCGCTCATCAGCCTCGCCCAGGAGAGGGCCTGAGGCCTGCCGTCGAGGGATGCGGCCATGGTCTGATGGAACGCCGTCAGGGCCGGACGGAGCGGCTCCGGGTCGGCCTTGCCGAGGGCGACGCCCTTGCCGATCAGCGACAGCGCCGCGAAGAGTCCGCGGCCGCTCGGGTCGGCGGCCAGCTCGCCCAGAAATGGCTGGGCGTCGATGAGATTGTCGAGCAGGGCCTGGAGCGTCGGGGTATCCAGGAAGAGCAGCCCTTCGCGAGACAGGAACGGCGAGCTGTCGGGGCGCCTGACCGTACGGAAGTCGCCGGGGTCGAGCGCCACCGCCGCCGCCAGGGCGCCGGCCGTCGCCTCGGCCGCCTCGGGAGTCCGGCCATCCACGACAGCGACCAGGAGATCGTTGAATTGCGGGAAGTCCCGAGCCGCGACGATCTGGTTGTGCCGCCACGGCAGCGTCTCTGGAAACATCAGGTTGGTATTGGTGTTGATGCCGAGATGGCGGGCCGCCGTCACGGCGCTGAGGCAAGCCAGCACGACGCCGGCAAGCATTACGACCAGGGCCCGACGGTGTGACCAGGCAACGATGCTCGACAGGAAATCCAGAAACGCCATCGACTACGGGATCACCGTCGCGATCACTCGGATCATCGGCCGCGGACGCGGCGCGCTATGCCGCGGTGTCGCGAGCGGCTCGGTCAAGTCTGGTCACCGATCCCGCCTCCGCCCGGGACCGGGACGATGAGAACGCCGTTCGCCGGCATCTTCTGCCCGCGCCAAACGACCTGGTCGGTGAGGAAGCTCGCGCCGATTTCGGCGACCGACAACAGGTCGCGCAGCGGCAGCACCCAGAAGGGTGTCGCAAAGGCCGGGAGGGCAGGGTAATTGCGCAGCGTCCGGTCGATGCCGTGCGCGGCCGCCACCCGGGCGGCCCAGCATCCGAGAAAGACCCCGGCCGACCACGGAGCGCCGCCGGAGAGGATCATCGCCAGGCACGACCAGAACAGGGGATGCTGGATCGTCGAGGCGCATAGCAGGACCGGGGCAAGCTCGCGAACCGTGCGAGTCCAGCGAAGCTCGTGCTGCCAGACCGAAGGCAGGTCAGCCTCCGGCATGATCGCCGTCGGTACGGTGTCGGCGAGCGTGATCGACAGGCCGAGCTTCCGGATGCGCTGTCCGAGCACGTTGTCCTCTGCGAGGACATGGACCAGGGGGTGGAAGCCGCCGATGCGCTGCAGCGTCTCGCGGCGAAACATCGCCGTGCTGCCCAGGCAATCCTGACGCCCCAATGCGCGGGACAGGAGAACGCCGGGCAGGAACGTGTGATTGATCTGGGTTGCCCCGAGCGCACGCTCCCAGCCCTCGCGCACCGGCGGTCTGGCAACAGAGAGCGCGGTCACCAGGCCGGTATCAGGCTTGGCGAGCTCCGCCACCAGGATCTGCAGATAGTCGGGCGACAAATGCAGGTCGCTATCCGAAATCACCAGGATATCGTGCTTCGCGAACGGCAGCATGTTGATGAGGTTCGAAAGCTTGCGGTTCGACCCGTGCAGCGTTGCGTCGATGACGACTTCGACATCGCGCCCTGGAAAGCGCCGCCGCAGCTTTTCGACCACGGCGAGCGCCGGGTCGGCCGCGTGATGGACGCCGAAGACGATCTGGAACTCCGGGTATGCCTGGGTGAAGCACGATTCGAGCCCCTGCTCCAGCAGGGGTTCGTCGCCGCAAAGGGGCTTCAGAACGGTGACCGGCGCCAGCGGCAGCCGGTCACCGCGCTCGGGCGGGGTCGATCGAGCGAAGCGCCTGACCGATACCAGCCCCAGGAAGCACGCCAATACCCCGGCGCAGGCGAGCAAATCGGCGACGATAGCGAGCACCATCAACGCGTCCCCCGAATGTTCTTCATCACTTTACGGTGCTCCTCGAACATCGTCACTTAAGCGAATAATGGGCCAATTCGTAGCTCCATTTCGGCTCCGAATGGTTGACGACCTTGATCACGACCTTCGCAGCGGGAGCATACCATCCGGTTTCCGTGGTATCACCGTGGAGAAGCCAGACCGACCACGCCGTCTTGCACTCGTAACGGAAGGCTGGAAACGAGCCGGCGGCTATGCTGATCGTCTCGAACGCCATGACCTCGCAGCTCTGGTCCAGGTCCGGCGAAACAACCTGATCCGAGGTCGAGACCGCGAATTTTCCGTGCCAAGTCGTCCCGACACGTAGCGGAAAGGGAATCGCCGGCGGGGCCGGCTCGAAACTGACCAGCGTCTTGCCACCCTTACCCACGACGCGCAACAGGGCGCCGGTATCTGCCGAGAAATATGCAAAATTGTCCTTGCATCGGCGCACCAACGCTCCGTCCGCGTCGCGCCCTCTGACCTCCCAACGCTGGCAGGCGATGGATTCCCACCGGTCAACATACTCGAAGACGTCGCCGTCGCTGAAGATGGGCCTCTCGGCGACCGGCTGATCCGTCGCCCGGGACTGGAGCGGCAGCACCGCCATACCCGCACAGATGGCGATGGCGGCCGCCCTCAAGCCATCACGCCCGGACACGGAGAGCCCGGTCGCCGGTGATCCCGCTCGCCGCACGACGCGGCTTTCGGCGGTGTCGGCAAGGTGCGCTTTGTTCCTCCCCATTTCCGGCGCTGGATGCGACACGCCTTCATCCAACGCTGGTCGCCATAAATCTCGCCATCCGCGCCGGATTGTCGTAAAGCCGAATCTGCGCTCCGCGGCCGACCGCAAGCTCGGCCATGCCAAGCCACCATCGAGAAC
>DATGFU010000243.1:0-6224 GCA_035308865.1 Allostellaceae bacterium
GCTCGACGAACTCCCTGAGCCTGAGCTTGATCCGGTGGTCGCGCGTGCCCGGCGTGCCGTCGGGCATGTCGCCGACGTAATAGATCTTCTGCCATTTCTCGCGGGCCGCGGCAGATTGCGGGTCGTTGAGGTCGATGTTGAACTTGCGCCGGTTCTCCTGCCAGGTCTCGTAGGCGGCCTTGAATTCCGGCTCATCGCTGACCGCCCGGAATTCCGGCTCGACCGCCTCGACGAGATCGCGCGGCACCGGGAAGAAGAAGCAGAACGGCTCGCCGCGATGGAAATGGATCGGCACGCCGGCCCGCGTGAACCGCCAGTTCATCGTGAAGGTGTAGGGCGCCCAATCGGTTTCGATCAGCCCCGTGAGCGCCTGGATGCCGTCCTTCGGCAGATTCACCGGTCCGCTGGCGAAAAGATTGTAGCCGGGCTCGGTGCGGAACAGGCAGTTGACGTGGAAGGTCAGCACGCCGCTGCCGAAATGGCTGATCGGCAAATCCTCCGCACGCCCCGGCGAGAAGATCTTGATTGCCTCCTTGTTGATTCCGCCGTCCCAGATGGCGGTGAACTCCGTCGGGCAGAGGATCTCCCAGCCGGCGCTGTTCGCGATGTTGAGCGGCAGGCAGCGATAGGCGAACTTCTCCGGCGTATCGTCCATCCAGTCGCGCTGCGCCGGCGCCACGCGGATCCGCGGCGGCGCGTGGCCGAGCGTGAAACAGGTCAGCTTCATCGAAGATGGCCTCCAATCCCGCGTGTTCTGCAGACGACTGCCTGCGCCTCGTTCATCGGACGCGGCCGCCCGCCCGCTATTCCATCTTCACGCCCTTGGGCGGATCGGGCATGCCCGCCGAAGGCGGCTGCTTGACCACCATCACGGTGACGTCCTGCTTCCCGGCGCCCGAGAATTCCAGGGTCAGCGGGAAGGTGTCCCCGACCGCGAGCTTCTGAGTGATGCCAGTCAGCACCAGATGGGTGTCCTGTGGCTGGAAGACGGTGGGCGCGGCGGCGTCGAGCGTGATGCTTGCCGTCTTCCGCATGACCGAGCGGCCGTGGTCCTTCTGCAGCGCCAGGATGTCGACCTTGCCGGCGACGGGCGTCTCGACGCCGACGAGCTGGTCGGTTTCCTCGTCCTCGAGCGTCATCGTCAGGTAGACGACGGCAGTGTCCGGCTTGACACGGCTGACCTGGCACCAGGCGCCATCGATCGAAACCGCCGGGTCGGCCAGGGCGACGCCGGGCAGCAGCAGGACCAGGATCAGCAGCGCCCGACGCATCGTTAGAAATCCTGCAGCGCGACGATGCCCGGAAGGGCCCGTACTGCCGCGCGGAGCGCCGTCCCGATCGCGAAACTGCCCGGGAGAGCGATCTCGACCTCGCGCTCGCCGGCCGGCACGACCAGATGCAGCCGGGCACCGCGCCGCTGGCCGTTCTGCGCCCGTCCCTCGCGATCGAGCACCGCGCTCAGCTGTTCAAGCACCTCCGGATCGCGGAGGACGATCTTGAGCCCGTCCGAGGCGGCGGAAGCGGCCACGTCGAGCGGCTCGACCGATTGCGCGGCGACGCGGACGGAATCCTCGCCGTCTCGGCGCAGCTCCGCCCAGACCAGGACCGGCTGGCCGCCATCGAGAAGCGCGCGCGACGATTTCAGCACGTCGGAGAACATGCTGACCTCGAAGGTGCCGCTCAAGTCGGACATCTGAACGAAGGCGTAGCGCATCCCACGGGCCGAGGTCCGCTCGCGGCGGCCGACCACGATCCCGGCGACTCTCACCCGCGGACCACCGCCGCGATTGAGGTGATCGAGCAGCGACGCACCGGCCACCACGCCCATCCGCCTCAACGCCGAGCGGTAGGGATCGAGCGGGTGGGACGAGAGGTAGAACCCGATCGCCTCGAACTCGTATTGCAGCCGATCCGTGGGGGTCCAGTCCGGCACGCTCGGTAAAATCGGTTTCGCTCCGAGCGGCTTCCCACCTCCAAACATACTCTTCTGGTCCACCGTCCGCTCGTCAGACGCACGAGCGGCGTGGCGCATCAGCACATCCGCGGCGGCGAGCGTCTGCGCCCGATTGGCATTGAGGCAGTCGAAGGCACCGGCCTTGGCCAGGCATTCGAACTGGCGCTTATTGAACTGCTTGGTGTCGAGCCGCTCGGCGAAATCGAAGAGATCGCGGAACGGGCCGTTGCGCCGCCGCTCGGCGACCACCGACTCCATCGCGGTGGCCCCCACGCCCTTCACGGCCGCAAGCGCATAACGGACAGCCGCCCCCTCGCCTTCGCCCTCCACCGTGAAGCTTCGGTCGGACTTGTTCACATCGACCGGCAGCAGCGCCACGCCCAGCCGCTGCAGCTCCTGGCGGAACAGGTTCAGCTTGTCGGTATTGCCGAGGTCGAGCGTCATCGACGCGGCCATGAACTCGACCGTGTGGTTGGCCTTCAGATAAGCAGTCTGATAGGCGACGAGCGCGTAGGGCGCGGCGTGGCACTTGTTGAAGCCGTAGCCGGCGAACTTCGCCATCTTGTCGAAGATCAGCTCCGCTACCGGCGCCTCGACCCCGCGCGCCGCCGCGCCGTCGAGGAAGAGCTTCCTCTGGGCGTCCATCTCGGCCTTGATCTTCTTGCCCATGGCGCGGCGCAGGAGATCGGCGCCACCCAGCGTGTATCCCGCCAGCACCTGGGCGATCTGCATGACCTGCTCCTGGTAGGTCATGACCCCGTAGGTTTCTTCGAGGATCTCCTGGATCGCGGGGTGCATGTAGTCCGGCGCCTGCACGCCGTGCTTCACCGCGATGTATTCCGGGATGGAGTCCATCGGTCCCGGCCGGAACAGCGAGACGACGGCGATCAGATCTTCGAAGCTCGTGGGGCGCAGCTTTCGGTGCAGATCGCGCATGCCCGCACCTTCGAACTGGAACACCCCCATCGTCTCGCCGCGCACGAGCATGTCGTAGGTCTTCTGGTCGTCGAGCGGCAACGTCACCAGGTCCAGGTCGCCGCCGCGCTCGTTCACCAGTTTGACCGCGTGCTCGACCACGGTCAGCGTCTTGAGGCCGAGGAAGTCGAACTTCACCAGCCCGGCATCCTCGACATATTTCATGTTGAACTGCGTGGCCGGCATGTCGGAGCGCGGATCGCGGTAGAGCGCCACCAGCTCGTCGAGCGGCCTTCCGCCGATCACCACGCCGGCCGCATGGGTCGAGGCGTGGCGATAGAGGCCTTCGAGCTTCATCGCGATCTCGATCAGCCGCGCCACCGCCTCGTCGCCATCGCGCAGCGTCCGCAACTGCTCGTCGCCGTCGATCGCCTGCTGCAGCGTCACCGGATTGGCCGGATTGTTGGGCACCAGCTTGCAGATCCGGTCGACCTGACCGTAGGGCATCCCCAGCACGCGCCCGACATCGCGCAAGACGGCGCGAGCCTGGAGCTTTCCGAAGGTGATGATCTTGGCGACCTTGTCGCGGCCGTATTTGCGCTGGACGTAGCCCAGCACCTCGCCACGCCGGTCCTGGCAGAAATCGACGTCGAAATCCGGCATCGACACGCGCTCGGGGTTGAGGAACCGCTCGAACAGCAGGTTGAGCGCTATCGGGTCGACGTCGGTGATGGTGCAGGCCCAGGCGACCACCGACCCGGCGCCCGAGCCGCGCCCCGGCCCAACCGGTATCCCCTGCCCCTTCGCCCACTGGATGAAATCGGCGACGATCAGGTAGTAGCCGGAGTACCCCATGCGGCTGATGACGCCGAGCTCGTAGTCGAGCCGCTCGCGGTACTTGGCCTCGAGGGCGGCCGCATCCTCTCCCGCGCCGAGAAGCGGCAGCACTTGGCGGCGCAGCCGCGTGTCGAGCCCCTGCTCGGCCATCGCGCGCAGCAGCTCGTCCTCGCTGCGGCCGGTGCCGTCCTGGAACGGCGGCAGCACCGGTTTCACCTTCTTCAGCACGAAGGCGCAACGCCGCGCGATCGTCACCGTGTTGTCGCAGGCTTCCGGCAGATCGGCGAAGAGCGCCCGCATTTCGGCGGCGGACTTGAAATGATGCTCAGCCGTCATCCGCCGCCGGCCGGGCGCCGCCAGCGTCGTGCCGTCGGCGATGCACAGCAGCGCCTCATGCGCCTCGTGAAAGTCGCGGGCCGCGAAATAGACGTCGTTGGTCGCGACCAGCGGCAGGTCGTGCCTGTAGGCGAGGTCGAGGAAGCCGCCCTCGGTGCTCTCCTCCTCCGCCATGCCGTGGCGATGCAGCTCGACATAAAGCCGGCCAGGAAAAAGCCCCGCCAGCTGGAGCAGCACGGCCTCGGCCTCCTGCGGCCTATGGTCCAGCAGCGCCCGCCCGACCGGTCCGGCCGGGCCGCCGGTGAGGCAGATCAGCCCCTCTGCAAAGCATCCGATCTCGTCGATCGCCAGCTGCGCCGCCTCGTCGCCTTCCGTCTCGAGGAAGCTCTTCGAGACCAGCTTGACGAGGTTGAAATAGCCCCGTGCCGTTTGCGTCAAGAGCACGATGCGCTCGGGCTCGCGCGCGGCGCCGGGGCGGCCGATGCCGCTCCGCTCCGTCTCGCGGGGCCGCAAGCCCAACTCGCAGCCGATGATCGGCTGCACGCCTTCGTTGGCGCAGCCGACGGAGAATTCCAGCGCTCCGAAGAGATTGCCGATATCGGTCACCGCGACCGCCGGCATGGCGTTCGCCTTGCAAAGACCGGGGAGCTTGCCGAGCTTGATCGCGCCGGCAGAAAGCGAATAGGCCGAATGAACGCGGAGATGAATGAAGCCGGGTTCGGTCATCGACGCCACGGTACCAGAATGCCATCCTCCAACGCCACGACGCGGTCCATCCGCTCGGCGAGATCGAAGTTGTGGGTGGCGATCAGACCGGAGAGTCCCTCCTCGCGCACCAGCCCGATCAGCACGTCGAGCACGTCGCCGGCCGTGTGCACGTCGAGATTCCCGGTGGGCTCGTCGCCGAGCAGGATGCGTGGCCGGTTGGCCAGCGCCCGCACGATCGCGACGCGCTGCTGCTCGCCGCCGGAAAGACGCGCGGGGCGGTGAGTCTCCCGCGGCGTGAGCCCGACGCGGCCAAGGAGTTCCCGCGCCCGCTCGCGCGCCGCTCCGCGGCCGACGCCGGCGATCATCTGCGGCAGCATGACATTCTCGAGCGCCGAGAACTCGGGCAGCAGGTGGTGGAACTGGTAGACGAAGCCCAGCGAAGAGCGCCGCAGCGCGGTGCGCTCGTCGTCGTTCATCTTCGTCGTGTCCTTGCCGCCGACGCGCACGACGCCGCCGTCTGCGCGTTCGAGCAGGCCGGCGATATGGAGAAGCGTCGACTTGCCGGCGCCCGAGGGCCCGACGAGCCCGACCAGCTCCCCGGGCGACAGGGTCAAGGACGCGCCGGTCAGCACCGCCAGCGCCTTGCCCGCTTGGCGGAATCTGCGCTCGATCCGGTCGAGTTCCAGCGCCGCGTCACTCATAGCGCAGCGCCTCCACCGGATCGAGCCGCGCCGCCCGCCAGGCCGGATAGATCGTGGCCAGGAACGACAGGCCCATCGCCATCACCACCACCTCGGCCACCTCCATCGGATCGAGCCGCGCCGGGATGTGGTCGAGGAAGTACATCTTCGCATTGAATGGGTCCGTGCCGGTCAGGCGCTGCAGCAGCTCCCGGATTCTCTCGATATTCTCGCAGACGAGGACGCCGAGCGCGAAGCCCAGCACCGTGCCGAATGTGCCGACGCTGCCGCCTGCCATGAAGAAGATGCGCAGCACCATGCCCTGCGTCGCCCCCATCGTGCGCAGGATGGCGATGTCGCGGCCCTTGTCCTTCACCAGCATGATCATGCTGGAGATCACGTTGAACGCCGCCACGACGATGATCAGCGCAAGGATCAGGAACATCACGCTGCGCTGCGTCTCGACCATCTCGACATAGCCGCCGACCTGCCGCTTCCAGCCGATCAGCCGGACCTCGGGTCCGAGCGTATCGGCGACCTTGTCGGCCGGTCCGGCGATGTCGTCGCTGTCCGCCAGGGTGATTTCGAGCTGGGTGGCGCGCTCGCCCTGCCGGAAGAACAGCTGGGCGGCGCCGAGCGTCGTGAAGATGTAGGCCGAATCGTACTGGTACATGCCGAACTCGAAGGTCGCCGCCACGCGATAGGTCTTGATGCGCGGCATGGTGCCGAAGGCCGTAGCCGTGCCGCTCGGCGAGGTCACGGTGACCTCGTCACCGACCCCGACCCCGAGATCG
>DATGFU010000244.1:0-1522 GCA_035308865.1 Allostellaceae bacterium
GCGACGCGCTTCGCCATCACCTTGTCGCCCATCATGCGGATGTGCTCGGGCGTCGGCCCGATAAACGTCAGGCCGTGCTCCTCGACCATCTGGGCGAAATCCGCGTTCTCGGCGAGGAACCCCAGCCCGGGATGGATCGCGTCGGCACCGGTGATGTGGGCGGCGCTCAGGATCGCCGGCATGTTGAGATAGGAGTCCCGCACGGCAGGCGGGCCGATGCAGACGCTTTCGTCGGCCAGGCGCACATGCATCGCCTGGGTATCCGCGGTGGAATGGACCGCGACGGTCTGGATTCCCATCTCGCGGCAGGCCCGCAGGACGCGAAGCGCGATCTCGCCGCGGTTGGCGATCAGAACCTTGTGCAGCATTCGGGTGGGCCGCTCACTCGATGAGCATCAGGACTTGGCCGAACTCGACCGGACCCGCGTCCTCGACCAGGATCCGCGCGATCTTGCCGGCCTTGGGCGCGCGGATCTGGTTCATCACCTTCATCGCCTCGATGATCAGCAGGGTCTGGCCCATCGTGACGGCATCGCCGACCCGGACGAAGGGCGGCGCTCCCGGCTGCGGCGAATAGTACGCCGTGCCGACCATCGGCGACCGGACCGCACCAGGATGGGCCGACAAATCCTCGACCGTCGCGGCCTCCGGAACGGGTGCCGCGGCGACCGCCGGGACCGCTGGCGCGGCGCCGGCCGCGATGTGGAGGGGCGCCGGCTGCCGGGTGACGCGGATGCGCAGGTCGCCGACGGCGTACTCGATCTCGGTCAGCCGGGTGGTGTCGAGCAGCTCGGCGAGCTGCTTGACCAGCTCGGCGTCGATTTCTTTCGGATGGGTCATGTTTCCTGATACTCAGGCTTCGCGTTTGACAAGCCGGGCGGCCGCCTCGACCGCCAGCTCGTAGCCCTGCGCTCCCAGCCCCGCGATGACGCCGACGGCGACTCGCGAGACGAAGGAATGCTGCCGGAACTCCTCCCGGCGGTGGATGTTGCTGAGATGCACCTCGACGACCGGCAGCGCCACCGCCGCCAGCGCGTCCATCAGTGAGACGGAGCTGTGGCTGAGCCCGGCCGGATTGATCACGATCGCCGCCTTGCGGCCGCGCGCCTCCTGGATCCAGTCGATCAGCTGGCCCTCGCTGTTGCTCTGGCGGAACTCGATGTCGAGCCCCAGCGCGTCCGCCCGCGCCCGGCAGGACGCCTCGATATCGGCGAGCGTCGCCCGGCCGTAGACCTCCGGCTCGCGCGTGCCGAGGAGGTTCAGATTCGGGCCGTTCAGGATAAGGAGGATCGGGCGCGCCAACCGGGGTGGTCCATTCGTTCGCGAAACCGCGCCTTATAGCACGGCACCCCCGCCCGGCAAGCGGTGCACCCCTTCCAATCAGGGGAATCGCTTCAGGTTAACGGGGTTGTCTGTCGGATGAGGGTTTCGAGGTAGTTGTTGTTGAGGCTTGCGAGTTTTCGTCGGTTTTTGAGGCTGTGCTTGTCCTTTGGGTTGCGGACGAGGTTCATGGCCATGTGTT
>DATGFU010000245.1:0-2293 GCA_035308865.1 Allostellaceae bacterium
GGTCGCCACCCAAAAATGGTGCACCGGCCGGGTCGGCATGTTCGGCATCTCGTGGGGCGGCTTCTCGTCGCTGCAGGTAGCGGCGCGAAGGCCGCCGGCGCTGAAGGCGATCATCACCCACTGCTCGACCGACGACCGCTATCTCGACGACGCGCATTACATCGGCGGCTGCATCGTCCAGGACATGTGGGGGTGGGGCTCCGACTTCTTCACCATCCAGGGTGCGCCGCCCGATCCGGCGACTCTTGGCGTGCGCTGGCGCGACGTGTGGATGGACCGGCTGAAGCACAATGAATTCCGCATCCTCGACTGGGTCCGCCACCAGACGCGCGACGCCTTCTGGAAGCACGGCTCGATCGACGAGGATTACGGCGACATCGTCTGCCCGGTCTACGCGATCGGCGGCTGGACTGACGCCTACAACTGCGCGGTGCCGCGCATGCTGGCCGGGCTCAAGGTGCCGCGGAAGGGGCTGATCGGCGCCTGGAGCCACAATTACCCGTCGGAGGTGCATCCCGGTCCCGGCATCGACTACCTGACCGAGGCGCTACGCTGGTGGGATCACTGGCTGAAGGACCACGATACCGGCATCATGGCCGAGCCGATGTATCGGGTGTGGATGGAGGACAAGGCCGCGTGCTGCGGCGCCGACGAGATTCCCGGCCGCTGGGTGGCAGAGGAGGCCTGGCCGTCGTCGCGGATCACGCCGCAAAAGCATTACCTCGTCGGCACTGAGATTGCCGCCGCGCCGGGTGCGGAAACGCAGCGCGTGCTGGCCCCGCGCCAGACGGTTGGCATGGCGGCCGGCCATTGGTGTCCGTTCAACATGCCGACGGAATTGCCGCTCGATCAGGCGATAGACGACGGACGGTCGCTCACCTTCGACTCGGGCCCGCTCGCGGCCGATCTGGAGCTTCTGGGGCCGCCGGTGGCGACGCTCGACCTCGCGGTGGACCGCCCCGTTGCCTTCCTGGCGCTGAGGCTCAACGAGGTCCAGCCGGACGGCCATTCCACGCGGGTGAGCTACGCGGTGCTGAACCTCACGCATCGCGCCAGCCACGAGCATCCGGAGGCACTGGAACCGGGCAAGCGCTACCGCATCCGCGTCCAGATGCGGGATGTCGCCCATTCCTTTAAGGCGGGCAACCGGCTCAGGCTGGCGATCTCGACGACCTACTGGCCGCTGATCTGGCCGTCGCCCGAGCCGGTAAGGCTTACGTTGTTCGCCGGACATTCGGAGCTCGAGCTTCCGGTGCGTCCGCCGCGGCCGGAGGATGCGTCGCTCCGGCCGCTCGGGACCCCTTACGTCCCTCCCGATTCAGGTCAGACCCAGATCGGCGAGGCGAAGCCACAATCGAAGGACTTCTCCTGGGATGTCGCGACCGGCACGCTCACGATCGTCAGCGAGCGGCCCTTGTCGGCCCGCCGGATCAACGCCGTCGACACCATCTTATCTGGCGCTTTCAAGGAGACGTCCCGCATCACCGATGACGACCCGCTCTCGGCGACGCTCGAATACCGGCAGTCGCACGGGTACGCCCGCGACGACGACTGGGATACCCGGGTGGAGACGGTGGTTCGGATCGGCGCGACGAAGGAGACATTCCTGGTCCGTGGCGAGCTGACGGCGTTCGACCATGGCAAGCAGGTCTTCACGCGTAGCTGGAACGAGGCGATTCCGCGCCAGTTCGTCTAGGGGCGCGGCCGAACGGAGGGGATGATGCCGGACATTGTGGATGAAAGCGCGAACGGCCCGGCCGGGCTGTCCCGGCGCGGCTTCGTTCAGGCGATGGGGGCGGCGCTGGGCACCACTGCGGTGTTGAGCGGGGGAGCCTTCGCCGCGCCGGATGACGGGCTCGCCGCCGCGCGCGCCGCCGGCCGCATGGGCCCGCGCCCGATCCGCCAGATCGAGACCGCCTGGATCACGATGGCGGACGGGGTGAAGATCGCCGTCCGCATCCTGCTGCCGGAGGACGCCGAGCAGAATCCGGTGCCGGCGATCATGGAATACATTCCCTATCGCCGGCGCGATCTCACGCGGATCGACGCCGACGAGCGCTTCTACTACTTCGCCTCGCATGGCTATGCCTGCGTGCGCCCCGACATCCGCGGCTCCGGCGATTCCGAGGGCGTGCTGAAGGACGAATACCTGAAGCAGGAGCAGGACGACGCGCTGGAGATCATCGCCTGGGTCGCCACCCAAAAATGGTGCACCGGCCGGGTCGGCATGTTCGGCATCTCGTGGGGCGGCTTCTCGTCGCTGCAGGTAGCGGCGCGAAGGCCGCCGGCGCTG
>DATGFU010000246.1:0-16490 GCA_035308865.1 Allostellaceae bacterium
GGCAAGTTGCACGACTTGTGCGACGCTCATGCGACGCCTCCGGCTCTCAGGACGCTCGTGATCGTGGCCGCCGTCTCCCGTGCCGACAGGCCGGCAGCAAGCGCCGCCGTAGCCAACACCTCCGCTGCCTCGGCGACACCCACAAGGTCTGCGCTGACGAATCGGGCCAGCATATAGGCCTCGCGGTTCAATGCCGTGTTCCGCGACCCCGCCGGAGCATTGGCGACTCGCTCGGCAGCCAGGTCGAGTGCCGCACGGGCGTAGCGCGTGGAATGGTCGCCGACCGCCGGTTTCCGGTCAGCCACCGGCCACCGAATCCGGCGCAGCTCCGTGCGCCGTACCTCGTCCAGGAGCCCCGGTTGCCAGTCTCCGGGCTCGGCGTTCGACAGCACCGGCTCGCCGGCGGCGGGCCACCAGATCGCGTACCCCCCGTCGGCGCGGCCATCGACGCCGGGCACCGGCCGGCCCGTCCAGTTGCGCAGCCCGGGCGCGTGCCGGAACAGCACATGGAGGCCGCCCGACCGCGTCCGGTGGATCCGCGTCGGCGGCAAGGCGGGCTCGATCTCCCGCCACCAGGCAGCGGCCTCGGTATGGCGCGGCATGTCGATGTCGAGCACGTCGATGCCGCTCTTCTCGCCCGTCACGACACCAATGAGCGGGCCGCCGTGCTCGCGCCAGAGGGCGCGCACCTCGCCGGTGCCGCTCGACGCCAAGTCGGGCCATCCCTTGCACAGCGGGCGCTTGTCCGCACCGCAGGGATGCACCCGGTAGCCCTGCGTCGCCAGTTCGACGGCGTAGTCGAGGACGTTCGGCATGGTGATCACGCCGGACGCTGGTCGACTTCCGAGGTGCTGCGGAAGGTGTTCGCGGCGAGCCAAGCGCACAGGGCGGACTCGCTATACATGACGCGGCGCCCGATCTTGATGAACTCCGGCCCCGTGCCGGCGATACGCCGCCGCTCCCACGTGCGTGCCGACTGGCCGGTCCGGCGCGCGACTTCGTCGGTGGGGATGAGGACTTCCATGTCTTCTCCAATCTGGCTCGTCGGAACCACGTCGGTTCCTGAGCGACTTTGTCAGCGGTACCACGCTCAAATCGGATTTCAAGATCATGCCCATCGAACCGGGCTAAGAGAGCGCCTAATCCACGGGATTCACAGGGCCGGATTGAAGTGGACGTGCGACGCGGGGTGCAGATGCCGAGGCCAGTCGACGCTCGCCGGGCATTTGCCTCATGGTCGGGGCGGCGCCGACTCGCTGGCGCACGCCATCCAGGACGCGAAGCAGCTGCAGGCGCCGCATTCTGCTACCGGGGTTACTCGGGGGGTATTTCTTGCGCCGGATCGCTCGGCCCGTATGCACAACTCTTTGAAAGAATTGGCTGGGGGACTAGGATTCGAACCTAGATTGACGGAGTCAGAGTCCGCTGTCCTACCGTTGGACGATCCCCCAAGCGCTGGCGGCGCCGGATCGCGCGGGGACGGGGACTTAGCATGCGGCGTCCGGCGAGGGAAGCCCGTCGGGTGCAGGCCAGCCAGAATCCGCTGGACGCGCCGCGCGGCCTGCGCAGGATGGGCGTCCGGGGGCGGGCAGGCGGAGGATCTTCGATGGCGGCGGGCGGGACGGGCCGGCGCTCGATCTTGTCGGGGGCGGCGGTGGCGTTGGGCGCACCGTTGTGGCGGCGCGCCGCGCGGGCCGCGACGCCGTCCGGCTCGATCATCGTCAACGCGCTGGGCGGGCTCGAGAACCCCAATATCGAGCTGGGCCGCCCGCAAGCCGGCCCGGCCGATACCGACCAGCCGGATGTGGACGCCCGCGCCATCCGTGACGCCAAGGCCGCCGGCCTCACCGCGGTCAACATCACGCTGGGCTATGTCGCCGGCCCGGAGGAGCCATTCGAATACACGATCCGCACCATCGGCAGCTGGGACGCGGTGCTGCGCGACCATCCCGGGGATCTGCTCCGCGTCGAGCGCGCCTCGGACATCGCGCGGGCCCGGCGGGAGGGCCGGATCGGCATCATCTACGGCTTCCAGAACGCGGCGCAGGTGGGCGACAAGCCCGACCGCATCGACACGTTCGGCGATCTCGGCGTGCGCGTCATCCAGCTCACCTACAATCCCGAGAACCAGCTGGGTGACGGCTCGATGGCACCCGGCAACCGCGGCCTCACGCCCTTCGGCCGCCAGGTGGTGGAGCGGCTGAACCAGAGGCGCATCATGGTCGATCTCTCGCATAGCGGCGAGCGCACTTGCCTGGACGCGATCGCCGCCTCCAAG
The DNA here is from genome assembly GCA_035308865.1 of Allostellaceae bacterium. GTDB lineage: Bacteria > Pseudomonadota > Alphaproteobacteria > ATCC43930 > CGMCC-115725 > DATGFU01. Next base: position 2,279 of record DATGFU010000246.1, read on the forward strand.
GCGCCGATCTCGATCAACCACACCGGCTGCCGCGCGCTGGTCGACCTGCCGCGCAACAAGACCGATGCCGAGCTGCGCGGCGTCGCGGAAAAGGGCGGCTTCGTCGGCATCTTCTTCATGCCGTTCATCAACGCGACCGGCCACGCCACCGCCGCCGACGTGGTCGCCCATATCGAGCACGCGGTGAATGTCTGCGGCGAGGACCATGTCGGCATCGGCACGGACGGCTCCGTCACGCCGATCGACGATCTCGAGGGCTACAAGGCGCATCTCGCGGCCGAGGTGGCGGAGCGCGCCAAGGCCGGGATCGGGGCGGCGGGGGAACGCGCCGACACGCTGCCCTTCGTGATCGACCTGCGCGGGGTCGAACAGTTCCGCAAGCTCGCCGGGCTGCTCGCCGCGCGGGGCCACTCCCAGAGCCGCATCGAGAAGATCCTCGGCCTCAACTTCGTCGCCTTCGCCCGCGAGGTCTGGGGTGACTGACGGGACGGGCCTCCTCGTCATCGACCGCGAGACGGTACGGCGCCTGCTGCCGATGGAAGACTGCATCAAGCTGATGCGGCGGGCGATGGCAGCCCTCTCGACGGGCGGGACCCGGCAGCTCCTGCGGCAGATCCTCGATCTCGGCGGCGGCAACCTCTTCGGCATCATGCCGGGCGCGATGGAGGAGGCGTTCGGCGCCAAGCTGATCAGTATCTTCCCGGAGAATTTCGCCAAGGGCATCCAGTCGCATCAGGGCCTCGTGGCGCTGTTCCACCCCGCGACCGGCGCGCCCGCCGCCATCCTCCATGCCGGCGAGATCACCGCGATCCGCACCGCCGCCGCCAGCGCCGCCGCCACCGACGCGCTCGCCCGGTCGGAGGCCGCGCGGCTCGCCATAATCGGCTACGGCGAGCAGGCGCATGCCCACGCGGTGGCCATGACCAAGGTCCGCGCGATTTCCGAGATCCGCATCTGGGGCCGGTCTCTCGATCGCGCGGCGGCGCTGGCCGCGCAGCTGGGTGCCGAGCTCGGCCTTACGGCTCTCGCTGCCCCGACCGCACACGAAGCGGCCGCCGGCGCCGATATCATCTGCACCGTCACCGGTGCCGTGGAGCCGATCCTCGACAACGCCTGGGTGGCGGACGGCACGCACATCAACCTCGTCGGATCCAGCCGCGCCGGACCGCGCGAGATCGGCGACGACCTCGTCTGCCGCGCCCGCTTCATCGCCGACCACCGCGACGGCGTGCTCCGACAGGGCGCCGAGTTCCTCCACGCCAAGGCAGCCGGTCTCATCGGCGACGATCATGTCGTGGCGGAGATCGGCGAGGTCTTCGCCGGCGTGAAGCCGGGTCGTATTTCGGCCGCCGACGTCACGATCTACAAATCCCTGGGCTCGATCGTGCAGGATCTCGCGAGCGCCTGGCACGTCGTTGCCGAGGCCGAGAAGCGGGGACTGGGTGTGCGGGTAGGAATCTAGCCGGTCAGGCAATGCGGCCGATGAGTCGAAACGGGACGATCAATCGGCGGTCAGCCCCGCCACCTTGGGCAGGCGCTCGCCCTGCCTGACAATCGCCACGGTCAAGTCGGTCAGATCCGGCGGTAGCCTGACAGCCAGATAGATTAGGTCGGGATACTCCCCGTGGAGCATCGCGAACCCCTGTATCGGGCGATCGTTCATTCTCAGCCAGCTCTGGGTGCCGAGGCCCTCGGATCGTGCGGGCGTCAGGAATTCCACGAGCTGGTTCGTGGGTCGCGTCAGCTGATCCTTCGCAAACGGCCCGAATGGAAAATCACTTGCCGGCTGGAGGCCCTCGGCGATCACACGCTCGACGAACGCCCGCTCCTCCGGGAACACCCGCGCAATGATGCGCGCCACCTCGAAACGACCGGACGTGCCGCCGGATCGCCAGGACAGTTGAATCGCCGGGCCATCGAAGCTCTTGGACGAGAGGAGCTCTTGCGGAGTGATCGCCTGGGGCGTCACGAGGAGAGCTGCACCGTTCGAGCCGTAGATGCCTGCGCAGTGCCAGCCAGCGGGGCCGAGCACGCGCAGCCCCTGATGCTCGGAATAGACGGCAAGCTGCTCCGCGATCTTCTTGTCGAGCGGAAGCGACTGTCCGGGACCGGTGGGAGCCGGGAATGGGCCGACCTGCCCATCCGAGGGACATCCAACGTAGGGAACGGAAACCGACGTGCCGCTATCCGTGGGGCCCGCTTCTGCCGGAGCCGGCCAAATGCACATGGCCGCCGCAAGCATGCCCAGCGTGATATGCGCCGACAGAACGGATGAAGAAGGCATGGGCGTCGTTCGATGCTGCATAGGAGCCCGCCGGCGAACAATCATCCAGGATCGAGAGCCGGCATAGGCTACATGAGTCTGGTTTTCCTTGCGATGCCGGCGGTCGCAGCGCCTGGAGGCGCCACTACTCGAACAGCGTCGCGACACGCGCCAAGACCTCGTCGACGATCCAGTCCGGTGCGCTCTCCACCCGACGGGCCTTGCGTGCGCCGAAGTCCAGCGCTCTCGGCTGGTCGCAGCGGACGATCCCGGTCGTGCTTGTTCCCGCACCCATCAGCGATACCGCGAAGCCTGCTGTTCGCGCGAAGCCTCCGCCGCTCGTGATCGGCAGAACCACCGGCGTCCCGGTCAGCCGGTTGAAGCTTCCGGGCGAGACGACCAGGACCGGGCGGGTGCCGCGCTGCTCATGTCCGGCCGTTGGATCGAGCGACACGACATAGATGTCGCCGCGCTCCATCAGAGCAGCTCGTCGCCGACAGCGGGCGCGTCCAGCCAGTCACGAGTCTCTTCATCCACCGGGGCAGAGGCGTCGCATTGCGCCAGAAGCTCGTCCAGCGCATAGCGCGGCCGCACGCATGGCTCGATCACGATGCGACCGCCGGCGACGGCAAGCGCCACTTCGGCGCCCGGTGCCAGATCGAGAAGGTCGAGGATCGTCGGCGGAACAGTCAGCATGACCGAACCGCCAACCTTCCGGAGCTTCGTGGTTACCATCGATGAACCTCTGAATAAATTATACAAATATATAATTGAATTGCTGTCGTCAACATAGCTACCGGGTCACACGGTCAAGTACGACGTCGAGGCCGCAACGCCGATCGCCTCTTGCGCCGCCATCGGCAATCTGGCGGATATCGGCCATCGATCCGTTACCGTCCCAGCCCCTCGTGCCCCAGCCTCTCGATCTCGGTTTTCTCCTCTCGCATGGCGGCAGCTCGATGCGCGGCATCGTCGGGGCGATCGCTTCCGGCGCACTGCCGGCGCGGGCGCGGATCGCTATCGGCAACAATGCCGAGGCGCCGGGCCTCGCCTGGGCGCGGTCGCAGGCCATCCCGACCCGTCACATCAGCGCCGCCATCGCCGGCGGAGCCGATGTGGCAGACCGCGCGATCGCCGAAGCGCTGGCCGCTTCCGGCGTCGGGCTCGTCGTCCTTTCCGGCTATCTGCGGCCGGTCGGTCCGGCGGTGCTGGGGCGCTTCCGCGTGCTCAACATCCATCCCGGTCCGCTGCCGCGCTTCGGCGGGCGCGGCCTGTACGGGCGGCACGTCCACGCCGCCGTGCTGGCCGCGGGTGTGCCCGAGAGCGCCGCCACCGTGCATCTGGTCGACGGCGAATACGACCATGGCGAGATCATCGCGGTCGAACCCGTCCCGGTCCGGCCGGACGACACGCCCGATACGCTCCAGGCGCGGGTGATGGCGGTCGAGCCGGGACTCTTCGTCCGCACGCTGCAGGCCATCGCCGCCGGGACGATCGCGCTGCCATGATCCGCCGTGTGCTCGTCCTGGCCGCGTGGCTGCCGGTTCTCGCAGCCGCGGCCCCGCCGCCGCTGACCGTCTACAGCGACCGCCACCACGAGCGCGATGCCGCGGTCTTCGCCGGCTTCACCGCCGAGATGGGGATGCAGGTCACGCTGGTCGACGCCGAGACCGACGAGCTCTTCGACCGTCTCGCCCGCGAGGGTGCGAACTCGCCCGCCGATCTCGTCATCCTGGTCGGCGCCGCCTCGCTGTCGCGCCTGGCCGAGCGCGGCGTCCTGGCGCCGGCGGCCGACGACCCGCCGTTGCGCGCCGTGCCCGAGGCGCTGCGCGATCCGCGGCGGCGGTGGGTCGGTCTCGGCTGGTGGGCGCGCTGCGTCGCCTATCGCAAGGACCGGTTCCAGGCCGAGGATATCGGCCGCTACGAGGATCTGGGCGATCCCAAATTCCAGGGCGCCCTGCTCGTGCGTTCGGCCTCGAGCCCGTATAATCACGCCCTCGCCGCTGCCATGATCGCGGCCGACGGGGTCGAGGACACCGCCATCTGGGCACGCGGCGTGGTCGCCAACCTTGCCCGGCCGCCGCAGGGCGGCGACAGCGACCAGCTGCAGGCGCTGGCCGACGGCGAAGGCGGCGTCGCGATCGTCAACACGCGCTACTGGGCGCGTTTCGCCGGCTCGGACAAGATCGTCGACCAGGCGGTGCTGGACGGGCTCGGCCTCGTCTGTCCCAACCAGGCCGATCGCGGCGCCGCGGCCGACCTCGTCGGCACCGGCATCGTCCGCACGGCGCCGCATGCCAAGGCGGCGCAGCTGCTCCTCGACTACCTGCTGCGCGCCGATATCCAGGCGACGCTGGCCGCGGCCGAGCCCGATTTTCCGGCGCGGCCGGATGCCGCCGTGGCGCCGCCGCTCAAGGCGCTGGGCTCGTTCAAGGCGGATTTTTCGGCGGTGCGCAGCCTTGGCAAGCTCGACATGGATGCGCAGCAGGTACTCGGCGCGGCCGGCTGGGAGTAGGATCGCCGGGACCGCGGGGTCGAGGCTGGAATGGCTGTGCATCGATCAGGGACCGCACGACGCTTCGCGCTGCCGGAGGGCGCCTGCGACACGCAGGTCCGGCTGACCGGCCCGCTCGCGCTATTTCCCGCCGAGACCGACGATGTGGCGCCGGAAGCGACGCTCGACCAGCTGGAAACGCGGCTCGCCGCGCTGGGCCTCGCGCGCGCCGTGCTGGTGCAGCCGGCCCAGTTCGGCACCGACAACGCCTGCATGCTTCAGGCGCTCGCGCGCCACCGCAACATCCTGCGCGGCGTCGCGGCGATCGGGCCGGATTGCGGCGACGATACGCTCGAAAGCATGGCCCATACTGGCGTGCGTGGCGTCCGCCTCGACGCGCGGCGGGCGGTCGGCATCGACGTGGCTGGGATCGAAGCCCTGGCCCGACGCATCGAGCCCTTCGGCTGGCATCTGCAGCTGGCCCTCGACCCGCCGGCGCTGAAACGGATGGTGCCGTTCCTGGCGGACCTGCCGGTCGAGACCGTGATCGAGGACCTGGGCCTCGCCTCGGTTGCGGACGGGCTCGCCGGCGCCGGGTTCAAGGCGCTGCTGCGGCTGGTGCGCGGCGGGCGCACCTGGGTCAAGCTCGCCGGCGCAGCGCGGATCTCGGCGATGGCGCCGCCCTGGCCCGACCTCGTGCCGTTCGTCGGCGCCGTGGTCGAGGCCGACCCGACGCGGCTCCTCTGGGGCTCCGGCTGGCCGCACGAGCCGGTCCGCTCCCGCCCGCCCGCGGATCGCGACGTCTTCGAGCTGCTCCGGCTGGCCGCGCCCGACGAGCGCCTCCGCCGCCTGGTCCTGGTCGAGAACCCGGCCCGGCTCTACCGGTTCGGGGAGTGATGGGCTTCCCTCTCCGCCGTTCCAGACCGCGGACTGTCGTGGGGGCCGCCGACTCAAGACCCGGCGCCATTTGAGCGAAACGGTCATTGCTTGGAATGAGCGACCGGCAATCGGCAATCTACCGCCACGGTGATTGCACGGCCGAAATCTCAGACTTTCGGGCCGCTTGACCTTATACGGATAACACGGAAAATACAGAGAACCCGTTCTTATGCCATTGAGAGAGCCATGCCTCTGACGACTGCCTTGGAGTTTCAGCGCAAATTCGGCGAATTCCAGCATCAGGCGCAGCGGGAGCCGGTGGAAATCACCCGGCACGGACGGCGTGAGCTGGTGCTGATGTCGGCTGATCATTACGATTGGCTCGTCGCCGCGGCACGCCGGACCCACCGGACGACGGAAGCGGTTCCGGTCGTGGCGGACGCGGTGCGGCGTGCAGAGATGGACCCGGAGCACGCGAGGCTCGACGACCTTCTGAAATGAGGCGATTGCGGTGTCGCTTCCGGAGCCCAGGCCCGGTCTGGTCATCCGCTACGATTATCTGTGGACCCACGAGGCCGCCGCCGGCCGCGATCAAGGGAAGGAGCGACCGGCATGTCTGGTCGCCGCTATGGATTCCCCGGCGTCGCCGCGTTTCGTCGTCATTCTTCCGATCACCCACGCGCGGCCCGACAAGAATACGGTTGGCGTGGAGATCCCGGCAAAGGTCCTACAGGCGCTTGGGCTGGACGACGCGCCGAACTGGGTGATCGTCTCGGAACACAATGTCGACGAGTGGCCGAACGGCGGCCTGGCGCCGCTCCTGGGTCGGCCGGGTGTCTTCGGTTACGGCTTCATCCCGCCCGGCCTGTTCGCCCAGGTGAAAGCCAAATTCCTGGAGTTGTACGAAGGAGGACGGAGCGGGAGCGTGCGTCGGTGAGTGCCGATTTCGGCCCGGGCACGGGTTCGACTTCCAAAGCCGGAATCGGGTTCAGCTTCCCGCCGCCGGCTCTTCCCCTGCATTTTGTCGGAGGACACCAGCGAAGCAACGGCACACTCCGACCAAATCCATCCTCGGAATCAAGCCCCACCCCGACCCTCTCCCCCCAAGCGGGCGGAGAGGGAGCGTCATCTTGAGATATCCGCCGGCCGCAGCAGGAATTCCCGCCCGAGCTTGACCGAGGGCACGCCGTCATAGGCGACGATGTCGGCGGTGGCGTAGGTCTCCGACCAGCGCTCCGGCAGATAGGAGCCGGTGCCGACCACGTCGATCGGCGCCGCGGCGATCCGCATGATCCGGCACTTGGCCGGCGAGAAGCCGCTCGACGCGACGATCTTCACGGTGTCGAACCCGGCGCCGTCGAGGGCCCGGCGGAGATGCCAGATCGCAGCGGCCGAGACGCCGGTGCCGACCAGATCCTTCAGCTCGGATTCGGTGCGGTAGCCGCGGATCGATTCCGGCGCCGCCGCGGCCAGCACGTCGTAGGATTTCGCCAGATCCAGCCCCTCGACATAGCGCCCGCTATGGGTATCGAGCCGCAAGGCGAGCCGGCCGGCGCCGGCGAGATCCGGGAAGCGCCGGCAAACCTCCAGCGAATCCGCGATCTCGCGGCCGAAATAATCGACCAGCACGGTCATGTCGTCGTCGGGGAAGGTCTCGTGGAACAGCTCGGCGGCGCGTAGGGCCGAGCCGGCATAGCCGATCAGCGCGTGCGGCATCGTGCCCAGCCCGACGGTCCGCCCGAACCAGCCGGCCGTCGCCTGCGTCGCGTTGCCGATAAATCCCACCGCGCCGGCGTCGCGCTTCGCCGCCGCCGATCCGACCGAGGCGGCATAAGCCATCATCTCGGCCATCTCCTGGCCGGCGCAGTGGCGTGCATCCATCGCAAGGAACGCCGTCCGCGGCAGCTCGCAGCACATGGCATAGGCATTGTCGGCGGCGACGCAGGGGGCACCCAGGCGCTGCAGCCACAGCGTCTCGAGCTCGACCAGCTGGCTGAACGAGCCCGTGATGTAGACGACCGGCTCGCCGGCGCCCACCCGCGTGCCCTCTTGATGCATGAGGTCGATCGCGAAGCTGGTGCCGCGCCCGGCAGCAGCGGCCTCGATGAACTCCAGCATCAGGCGCGGCGCCGAGATGACCGGGCGGCGCATGAAGACGGCATAGGTGACCTCGCGGTCGCCGAACCTGTCGACGATCGCCCTCGTCTTGCGGAAATACTCGTCGGTGAGCGCCGGAACGTCGCCGATCCGGGGCGGCGCCGTGCCGTCCCCCGTCAAGAGGCCGCCGCCATCGGCCGGGCGCCCTTTTCCTGGCGCAGCCGCTTCAACTCGGTCGCCAGCAGGAATGCCAGCTCCAGCGCCTGGCTGCCGTTGAGCCGGGGATCGCAATAGGTGTGGTAGCGGTCGCCGAGGCTGGCCTCGGTAATCGCCTGGGCGCCGCCGGTGCACTCGGTCACGTCCTGGCCGGTCAGCTCGAAATGGACGCCGCCCGGATGCGTGCCCTCGGCATGGTGGACCGTGAAGAAGTCCTGTACCTCCTTCAGGATCCGATCGAAGGAGCGGGTCTTGTAGCCGCCGGCCGCCGCCACCGTGTTGCCGTGCATCGGATCGCACACCCACACGATCTTGCGGCCCTCGCGCTTCACCGCGCGCAGCAGCGGCGGCAGGTGCGACTGCACCTTGTCGGCGCCCATGCGGGCGATGACGCAGAGCCGGCCCGGCTGGTTCTCGGGATCGAGGATGTCGATGAGGCGCAGCAGGTCATCGGCCGGCAGGCTCGGCCCGGCCTTCAGCCCGATCGGGTTCTTGATGCCGCGCAGGAACTCGACATGGGCGCCGTCCGGCTGGCGCGTGCGGTCGCCGACCCAGACCATGTGCGCCGAGCAGTCGTACCAGTCGCCCGACGTGCTGTCGACGCGGGTCAGTGCCTGCTCGAACGGCAGCAGCAGCGCCTCGTGGCTCGTGAAGAACTCGGTCTCGCGCAGCTGCGGGCTGGTCTCGGAGGTGAGGCCGCAGGCCGCCATGAAGTCCAGCGTCTCGGTCAGCCGTTCGGCCAGCTCGCGGTAGCGCTCGCCGGCGGGGCTGCGGGCGATGAAGCCCTGGTTCCACAGATGCACCTGCTGAAGGTCGGCATAACCGCCCTGGGCGAAGGCGCGCAGCAGGTTCAGCGTCGCCGCCGACTGGCTGTAGGCCTGCACCATGCGCTGCGGATCCGGCACGCGCGAGGCGCCATCGAATTCCGGCCCGTTGACGATGTCGCCGCGATAGGAGGGCAGGCTGATGCCGCCCTGCGTCTCCAGGGGCGAGGAGCGCGGCTTGGCGAACTGCCCGGCGAGCCTGCCCACCTTCACCACCGGCGAGGCGGCGCCATAGGTCAGCACGACCGCCATCTGCAACAGCACGCGGAACGTGTCGCGGATGTTGTTGGCGTGGTACTCGGCGAAGCTCTCGGCGCAGTCGCCGCCTTGCAGCAGGAATCCCCGGCCCTCGGCGACGTTGCCGAGCGCCTTCTTCAGCCGCCGCGCCTCGCCGGCGAAGACCAGCGGCGGAAAACGCGAGAGCACGCTCTCGACCTGGGCAAGCGCGCCCGCGTCGGGATAGTCCGGCAACTGTTGTGCCGGGCGCTGCCGCCATGAATCGGGTTTCCAGCTCTGGGCCATCGCACTCTACCTCGAAGGCTTGATTTGGCCGGAAGCCGGCGTCCCGTCAACCGGCAGATGCCGGAACGGATCGGCGAGCGTGCCGTGCGGCATCATCCGGGCGGCCACCAGCAGGGCCACGGCCATCAGAACGATGACGACGAAAACCGCCTGAAGCGAGACCGCGACGGCGTCGCTCAACCGGGCGAGATCCGCCGGCGCCAGCGCGGCCCGCCGCGCCGGATCCATCAGCGTCTCGACCGGATCGGCGATGCCGGACAGCCGATGCGCGATGCCGAGGTTCAGGACCGCCCCCATCGCCGCGGTGCCGAGCGACTGGCCCAGCGACCGCATGAACAGCACCGAGGAGGTCGCGATCCCGCGGACGTTCCAGGTGACCGAGGCCTGGGCGGAGAGCAGGAAGGTGAGGCTCACCAGCCCCAGCCCGAGCCCGAGCCCGAAACAGGCGATACAGAGCAGCGCCAACCCCTGGTCCGGCCGCACCGCCAGCAGCAGCGCCGCCGAGCCGACCAGCACGCAGCCGCCGACCGTGGAGACGTTGCGGTAGGGGATCCGCACGATCAGCCGCGCCGCGATCGAGCCGGTGATCGGCCAGCCGAGCGACAGCAGCACGAGGCCGAGAGCAGCCTCGAAGGCGCCGCGCTGCATCACGCCCTGGACGTAGGTCGGAGTGAACGCAATCACGCCCATCATCAGCGCGCCGATCGCGGCATTGCCGAGCGCACCCACGCGGACCACCGGGTTCTTCAGCACGACCGGGGGCAGCATCGGCTCCGGCGAGCGGCGCTCCTGCAGGACGAGCAGGATCGCGGCGGCGACGCTCAGCGCCAGCAGCGGCAGGATCCACCAGCCGAGTTCCGCGGCCTGGAGCAGCACGACCATCAACGCGCCGGTCGCGGTCGCCATCAGGGCCGCGCCGGCGAGATCCAGCCGGTGCTTCGCCTCGCCCACATGCTCGTGGAGATACAGGCCGAGCAGGATCAGCGCGAGCGCGCCCAGCGGCACGTTGGCCCAGAAGATCAGCGCCCAGCTCGTGTGCTGGACGATGACGGCGCCCAGGGCCGGCCCGGCGATCGCGGAGATGCCCCAGACCGAACCGAGCCAGCTCTGGATGCGTGCCCGCTCGGTCGGCGGGTAGGTATCGGCGATGATCGTCTGCGCGATCGGCATGATCGCGCCGGCGCCGATTCCCTGCAGCGCGCGGAACACGATCAGCGACGGCATGTTCCAGGCGAAGCCGCACAGCACCGAGCCGGCGAGGAAGGTCAGGCAGCCGATGAAGAACATGCGCTTGCGGCCGTGCAGGTCGGCGAGCCGCCCATAGATCGGCACCGACACGGCCTGGGGCAGCAGATAGGCGACAAACACCCAGCCGAGCAGCGGAAAACCGCCCAGCTCGCCGACGATGGTGGGCATGGCGGTCGCCACGATCGTACCCTCGATCGACGACATGAACATCGCGGCGATCACCGCCGCCAGGATCAGCGGCCGGTTCTTCTGGGGCTCGGTCATGGTCTTGCCGGACGCACCCCCACCGAACCCTCCCCCGCAAGCGGGAGAGGGCTCATTTCCTCCCTCTCCCGCGACAGCGGGGGAGGGCCGGGGTGGGGGTGGTCGAGAGCTGCGATCCGGCGTTCGTGCCTTCGCGCGGAAGCTGCTATGGTGGGCCAGGCGGTCGCACCGCAAGGTTGAGCCGATGGGGGGGAGGCGGGAGAGTCCATGAGCGACGACGACTGGCTCGGATTCGCATTGCTTGTCATCGGCGGCAGCTTTGTCGGCTGGGTGATGGGCATCGTCGGGTTCTTCCGTGCCAATCGCGCCCTCGAAGAGGTCCGCGTCCTGCGCGCCCGGCTGGCGGGCGCGCAACCTGCAACGGCGCCGCGCCCGGCCACCGCCGCGCCGCCGAGACCGGCGGTGACGCCGGCCACCACGCCGGCGCCGCCGGAACCGGTGACCGTTGCACCCGCGTCGACCGAACCCGTGCCGCCAGCACCTCAACCGCCAGCCCCGCCGCCGCGACCGTCGCTGCCGCCGACCGCGGTCCGGCCGCCGCCTCCGCCGCGGCCGAAGCTCGACCTCGAAGCCTTGCTCACGCTGCGCTGGGGGGTCTGGCTCGGTGCTGGCGCACTGTTCCTGGCAGGGGTATTCCTTGTCATCTACGCTGTCGACCAGGGATTTCTCGGGCCGGCAATGCGTTGCGCGCTCGCATTCGGCCTTGGTTTCGCCCTAATCGGCTGCGGCTACTGGGCGAAGCGGCGCTCGATCCCGGCGGTCGGCGCGCTCGCGGGCGTTCAGGATCATGTGCCGCCGGCGCTCACCGCAGGCGGCGTCGCCGCCTTGCTCGCCGCCTCCTATGGCATCGGCCCGTTCTACGGGCTCGTGCTGCCGCCTGTGGCCTTCCTCGTGATGGGCGCGGCCGGGCTCTTCGGCTTGGTGCTGTCGCTGAGCGAGGGGCCGCTGGTCGCCGTCGTCGGCGTCGCCGGCGCCTTCCTGACGCCGGCGCTGGTCCATACCGACACGCCCAATTTGCCCGGCCTCTTCGCCTTCCTGCTGGTCGTGCTGGCCTCGGCCCTGGCCGTGGTGCGCTACACTGCCTGGACCTGGCTCGGCTGGACTTCGACCGTGGCGACCGCCGTCTGGGTCATGATCGCCAGCGACGTGCTCAGTCCCGAGAACGTCTGGGCGCCGTCGCTTTTCGTGCCGGCCGCCGCGATCCTCAATCTCGGCCTGCTGCCGGCGGCGGCGCTCGACTCGAAGGTCGGGCGGCGGCTGGCCTGGATCCCGTTTGCCGTGCTGGGCTTCTCCGGCCTGCTGCTGGTCGGCTCGCTCGACGACGCGCTCCCCAAGGCCGGCGTGCTGCTGCTCGGCCCGGTCGCGGTGTGGGCCGGCTGGCAACGGCCGGCGCTCGACCGGCTGCCGTGGCTGGCGGCCGGGTTCCTGTTGCTGCTGCTGGCGATCTGGGCGTTGCCGCTGGTCGAGCCGACCGGCGAGGCGGTGACCAGCAACGAGCGCATCCAGGCGATCCTGCCCGGCCCCTTCGCGCCGGCCGCGATCGTGCCGTTCCTCGAGACGGCAGCCATCGCCGCCGCCTTCTTCGCGCTCAGCGGCCTCTGGCTGGAGCGCCGGGCGCCGCGGCCGCTCGTCTGGTCGGCCCTGGTCGCGGGGGTGCCGGTGCTGGTACTTGCGCTCACCTTCACCCGCGTCGAGCGGTTCCGCACCGATCTCGAATGGGCGTTCGCCGGGCTCGCCGTGATGGCGGCGCTGGTCGGCACCACCACGCTGGCGATGCGCGAGGGCGATCGGCGGCGGGCCGGCGCCCATGCGGCGGGGGCGGTCGCGGCCCTGGGCCTCGCCTGCGCCATGCAGCTCACCGACCAGTGGCTGTCGCTGGCGATCGCGCTGATGCTGCCGCCGCTGGCCTGGATCGAGCAGGCGACCGACCTGGCGGCACTGCGCAAGGTGGCGCTGGCGGTGGCGGCCGTCGTGCTCGCGCGGCTCCTCCTCAACTGGTACGTCGTCGACTACGTCTTCGGCGACTTCCCGATCGTCAACGGGCTGATTGCCGCCTATGCCCTGCCGGCTGCCTGCTTCGCCGGCGCCGCCTGGCTCTTCCGCCGCCGCGGCAGCGACCTCACGGTGGCCGTGCTGCTGGGCGGCGCTGCTGCCCTCGGCACGGTCTTCGTCGCCGCCGAGATCCATCACTGGGCGACCCATGGCGGCGTGTCGCGCGAGAACGGCGTCGTTCTCGAGGCCGGCCTGCACATCTCGGCGCTGGGCGTGCTGGCGCTGGCGGTGATGCGCGTCAACCGGATGGTGAACGCGCCGGTGCTGCGCTGGGCCTGGGCGATCCAGGGCGTCCTGGCGATGGTCGGCGCGGCCTTCTTCATCCTAGACAATCCATGGGCCAACGATCTCCATGTCGACGGCTCGTTGCCGGTGATCAACGCGCTCTTCGCGGTCTATGCGTTGCCGGGACTGCTGGCGGTGGCCGCCGCGATGCAGCCGGAACTGCGCGGGACCCGTGCCGGCGCATGGCGCGGCATCCTCGGCGGCCTCGCCGTTGTCGAGGGCTTCATATGGCTGACGCTCGAGGTGCGGCACGCGTTCCACGGCGACCGGATGGGCGAATACGGCAACGCAAACGATGCCGAGATCTGGGCCTATTCCGGCATCTGGCTGGCCTACGGGCTCGGGCTGATGGCGCTCGGCATCCGCATCAACGCGCCGCGGCTCCGGCTGATCGCGCTCGCGGTGATCGGGCTGACCGCCTGCAAGGCCTTCCTCGTCGATATCGGCGGGATCGGCGGCCTCTGGCGCGTGCTGTCCTTCCTCGGCCTCGGCCTGGTGCTGATCGGCCTCGGCGCGATCTACCGCCGCTTCGTGGCGCTTCCGGCTGCTCCGCCGGCGGTAGCGCCGCCGGCGGAGGGATCTACGTAAGGCGCCGCCGTTCTTCAGCCGCGGAAATCGCTGCTCGACAGATTGGTGACGCCGACGAACTCGATCCTGGTGCCGCCGGCGAGGTCGACGAAGCTGCTGCCGCCCACCACGGTGATATGGCCCTGGAAAGCCGCCCAGCCCTCGCTTCGCGTGGTCACGCGGATGGAGTCGGTCGCCGCATTGAACCCGGTGACGATGTCGATTCCGGCGATGCCCTTGTCGAACTGGAACGCGACGTGCCCGCCGGCGCCGGAATCGGTCATGAACGACGTGCCCGAGCCGCCGATGAACGTATCGTTGCCAAGGCCGCTCGTCATCTCTGTCACGCCCGAGCCCCCGACCACCTTCGTCCCCCTCTGGGCGGTGCCCTCGTCGGTAAACTCGGTGAAGCCCGACCCGGCGTACACGGTTGCGTTCCCCAGCGTCATGATGTGGTCGACCCCGGCCCCTGCATAGACCGTGTCGGTGCCGCCGGCGCTC
>DATGFU010000247.1:0-5543 GCA_035308865.1 Allostellaceae bacterium
CGCTCGAAAGCTTCGTCTTCAATTACAGCGCCACCGACACCTGGAACGCGCTGATCAGCGCCTCGGCGCAGATCCTGGCGATACCGGGCAAGTCCGCGAGCGCCGCCTATGACCGAAGCATCGTCCTCGGCGCGCAGTCCGCCGTCTCCACGGTCCAGGCGATCGCCGCGGCCGAGCCGGTCGCGGATTATCCGACGCCGGCCAATTATCTCGACTCCCAGCTGCGCGAGATCGCCCGGCTCATCCTGGGCGGCGCCGGCGCGCGCGGTTATTGCGCGGTCTATGGCAGCTTCGACACGCATTCGGCGCAGAACCAGTCGCAGCCGCAGCTGCTCGCCGATGTCGGGACGGCGATGCAGAACTTCTATCTCTACCTGCGCGCCCACAACGCATCCAGCAACGTCGTGATCGTGACCATGTCGGATTTCGGCCGCCGGCCCGGCGCCAATCTCGATTTCGGCACGGATCACGGCGCCGCGTCGGTCAGCTTCGTGCTGGGCGATCCGGTGGCGGGCGGCGTCTATGGAACCTATCCCGACCTGACCCAGCTCGACGTCAACGGCAATCTCGCGGTGACGGTCGACTTCCGCAACCTGCTCTCGGACGTGATCCAGTACATGGGCGGCAATCCCACGCCCATTCTCGGCGAGACCTATCCGAAGCTCGGCTTCATCTGACGACTGCGCAGCGTCGGAGCTACGCGCAACAGATTTTCGTCGCGCAGCCGCCCGGCCCGCGAGGAGGCCACGCTCAAGGAGCTGGCGATCCCCGGCGGCCGCATGCTGCGGACGGAACGGCCGCGGTAGGCCCGCGCCCAAGCTTTCAGGCGAGGCCGTGTTGCGCCCCGAAACTGGCGCAGCGGCTTCGTTTCGGGGCCGGGGATGTCGCCTACGGCGGTGACGGTGCGGCCGAAGCAGCGGCTTTCCACTCGCGCAGCAGCGAGGCTGCCTTCGCGACGGCGGCGAAGGTCAATTCCTGGGCGTCCCGCGGCATGTAGAAGTGGATCGTCATCGCCCACTCGTCGAAGTAGGCATAGACTTCGCAGTTCGGCGCAAGGCCGCAATCGAGGACGAACTTGCCGGTATGGCCCTGGTCGTCGACCCTGATCGCGCCGTATCCGAAATGGAGATTTCCGACCGAGTCCGATACGACGACGTCCTTCAGCACATCGAACGCGTCGGGCTGCTGCGCCGCTGCAAGGTCGATCCAGCGCTTTCTGTAGGCGAGATGCGGGTCTGAAGTGCCGAACATCATATCGACATACACAGCCACGTGGTCTCGCACGGGCTGGGGATGCCCCGGCTCGCAGGGACGAAATCCCATGCCTGGAAGCCCGCCGGGGTTCGACTGGACGACCGTCCCGTCGGGCAACCAGAAGACAAAGCCAAGCGTCGAAAAACGGTAGCGCTCCTTGAGCCGAAGCGACGATGGCGGCAGCCACCAGATCGGCACGTTATGCTGATCGGTCAAGAGAAAGCCACGCGCGGTGGTGTAGCCGAACGGCAGGCGGAATGTGCCGAAATCCGTGTCAATAACGACCGGTGTATCGGCCGGCGGCCACCACGGCTCCCAGCGGCCGCCCCAGCCAGTACATTTCAGCGTGTCGGCCCGGCCCGCCGAGGCTGCCTGCAATGCGACGATCAGCGCCACGATCCACCGTGAGGTCATCGCCCGCTGCCGACCCTATGCGCTTGCCTCGCCGTGCAGCGTCCGGTGGAACAAGGCCAGCATCCAGCCCATCGCCAGCAGGAACAGCGCGGGATCGTAGCGCGGGCCCTCGTCGCGCAGGAAAGCGTGCGCGGCGTTGACCTCGTGCCATTCGTAGCGTGCGCCGACCTCCTCGAGCCGGGCCCGGATCGCCTGCCGACCGGCGAAGGGAACATGCGGATCCTGCCGGCCCCAGACGAAGAGGGTCTCCGCCTTGAGTTCCGCCATGCGCGCGAGGCTGTCGTCCGATTTCCCGGCGCCGAGCGTGCCGGTGTGGATGTCGGTGGCATAGAAGCACGCCGCCGCCGCGACGGACGGGTTCAGCGCGGCGCGATAGGCGAGATGCCCGCCCAGGCAGACGCCGAGCGTGGCCAGCCTTCCATTGCAACCCGCATGGTCCTGGAGGAAGCCGAGCCCGGCCCTGGCATCGGCGTCGAAGGCGGCAATCGTCTTGGTGGTCTTGAGCGCGTTGCCGCGATCCGTCCCGGCTGGGTCGTAGGCCAGCACCGTGCCGGCCGGCTCGTACTCGTGATAGACCTCCGGCACGGCAACGAGATAGCCCTGGCCGGCCACCATCGCGGCAAGCCGGCGGATCGGCGCGGTCACCTGGTAGATCTCGGAGAAGAAGAGGACGCCGGGAAAGCGGCCCGGCCCGGCCGGCCGGAAGAGGTGCAGCCGCATCGTGCCGTTTTCCGGAACCGGAATATCTGCGGTCTCGTCGCTGCGGATGATCATCGAAGCGCCTTTCCCCGACCGTGCCGCCGACGATCCCGCAGTAAAGGCGGCGCCTGTGTCAAGCGAGGCGGGAAGAGATGTCGAGCTCAGCCGGGCGGGTCTGCCTCACCGACTTCCGACTGTCACAACCCTCCGCTACCGTCGCTTGCATGGTCGCGCGCATCCATACCGTGGCGTTCTCCGGCATCGAGGCCCTGCCGATCGAGGTGCAGGTGCAGGTGTCGTCGGGCGTGCCGGCCTTCGTGCTGGTGGGGCTGCCGGACAAGGCGGTGGCGGAAAGCCGCGAGCGGGTGCGGGCGGCGCTGACCGCGATCGGCCTGTCGCTGCCGCCGAAGCGCATCGTGGTGAATCTGGCACCGGCCGATCTCCTGAAGGAGGGCAGCCATTTCGACCTGCCGATCGCAGTCGGGCTCCTGGCTGCGATGGGCGTGCTGCCGGCCGACGAGCTCGACCATTACGTCTGCCTCGGCGAGGTGGCGCTCGACGGCTCGCTCCTTCCGGTGGCGGGCGTGCTGCCGGCGGCGATGGGGGCCGCTGCCGAGCAGCGCGGGCTCATCTGCCCCGCGGCGAGCGGCGGCGAGGCGGCCTGGGCCGGCGAGGTCGAGGTGCTGGCGCCGCGGAATCTGCTGGCCCTCGTCAACCACTTCAAGGGCAGCCAGGTGCTGAGCCCGCCGGTGCCGCGGCTCTCCGACGACACGCCGGCGCCGCCCGACCTCAAGGATGTCAAGGGCCAGGAATCGGCGAAGCGGGCGCTCGAGATCGCCGCGGCCGGCGGGCACCACATGCTGATGATCGGGCCGCCCGGCTCCGGCAAGTCGATGCTGGCCGCGCGGCTTGCCGGGCTGCTGCCGCCGCTTGACCCCAGCGAGGCGCTGGAAGTGAGCATGATCCATTCGGTTGCCGGGCTCCTGAGCGAAGGCAGGCTGATGCGCAACCGTCCCTTCCGCGCGCCGCACCACACGGCGTCGGCCCCGGCGCTGATCGGCGGCGGCCTGCGCGCGAAGCCGGGCGAGATCTCGCTTGCCCACCTTGGCGTTCTATTCTTGGATGAACTTCCCGAGTTCAACCGGGCGGCGCTGGAAGCGCTGCGGCAGCCGATCGAGACCGGGACGGCCGCCGTGGCGCGGGTCAACGCGCATGTGACCTACCCGGCGCGGGTGCAGTTGGTGGCGGCGATGAATCCCTGCCGCTGCGGGCATCTCGACGACGCGTCCTTGGCCTGCGCCCGGGTACCGCGCTGCGCCCAGGAGTACCAGAGCCGGATCTCCGGCCCGCTCTTCGACCGCATCGACCTCCATGTCGAGGTGCCGGCGGTGCGCGCGATCGATCTCTCGCTGCCGCCGCCGGCCGAAGGCTCGGCCGCGATCGCGAAGCGGGTTGCGACGGCAAGAGCCCGCCAGGGCGAGCGCTTCGCCAAGCTGCCGCCCGACCGGCGCATCCGCACCAATGCCGAGGCCGAGGGCGAAATCCTGACCGAGATCGCCGAGCCCGATGCCGACGGCCGCAAGCTCCTCGCCGATGCCGCCGAACGGCTCAAGCTTTCGGCCCGCGGCTACCACCGCGTGCTGCGGGTCGGCCGGACGCTGGCCGATCTCGACGGCAGCGCCCATGTCCGGCGCATTCACATCGCCGAGGCGCTGAGCTACCGCCGGGTGGCGCTGGCGGGATAGGGCGAGCACACGTCAGCGGTCCGGCGTGCCTGTCAGCATCGTCCGGGGCGGCACTGTCGGGACGCGGATCGCGCTCGGCACCACGTAGAGCGTGATGCTCTGTGCCGGCAGGGTCGCATGGATCCTGCCGTTCGACGCGCCGGTCTGCGGCAGCGTCGCGATCGTGTTGGCGCTGGTCAGCTGGTAGACCTTCGCCAGCTTGGCGCCGGCGAAATGCGTGATGTCGATGGTGATCGCCGTGGTCCCCGACAGCACCTTGCTGATGACCATGACGGTGAGCGCGCCATCGCGGGTGCGGATGGCGGCGAAGGCCGAGAGGTTGTCCGGCTGCGGCGCCCTCGCCGACACGCTCATGTTGCCGAAGGTCGAGTCGTGGCCGTCGTAGTTGCGGTACATCTGCATGGACTTGTAGGTCGGCGTCGTGGCGGCCGGCACGGTCCAGCGCGTCGCCATGTCGAGGCCCTCGCGGCCGAAGATGCCGTAGATGTCGGCCTGGGCGGTGGCGCCGTTGATGTAGGCCTCGGCGCCCCAGTTGTATTCGGTGATCGCGACCGGCGTGCCGGGATAGTAATCGGCGGCGATCCACTGCTTCATGCGCGGGATCAGATAGACCGGCGCATTGATCCAGCTCTCCGACACGTAGTTCGGATCCCAGAGCTGCCGGGTCGAGCGGTTGCGCAGCAGCTGCGTCGCCGTCGACACGTCGTCGCTGTACTCGGCGCCCTGCGGATAGAAATGGACGCTCAGCACGTCGATCGGATGGCCGGACGCCTTCCATTGCTGCAGCAGCCAGGGGATGTAGTCCTCGCCGCCCTGCTCGCCCGCGTGGTCGGGGAAGCTGCTGTAGCCATGTGCGGCGGCATATTGCTGGTCGTAGCCGCTGTAGAAATACCCCTCCCAGCCCCATTCCTCGGGCGCCACGACCGTGGCGTTGGGGTCGGTCGCCTTCACCATGGAAGAGTAGCTGATCACGTCGTCGCGATAGGCGGTGGCATGGGCGCCGACCGGCGTGATGTCGCGATGGGTCGAGAACCAGATGCTGGGCTCGTTGTCGAGGATGTAGTAGCCGAGGCCGCCGGCGGCCGCACCGCCCCATGTCTGCACGAGATGCGTGACCCAGGCCTTCTCGGCGGTCGGGCTGTCCGCGACATAGGCGTCGCCCGGCATGTTGCCGGTGATCGGCGTCGAGCAATCGGCCTTGAGACCGTCGCCCGCGTCGCTGTCATAGGGATCGGTCGAGCACTGTGCGCCGTATTTCTTGACCGAGAAGCTCGGCAGGATCGCGCGGTTCGAGCCGAGCTTCGCGACCCAGCCGATCATCGAGATCGTCAGCATCGGCGAAGCTCCGCCGGCTTTTGAGCTGCTCACAAAACTGTCACCGGATGCGCCGGCTGTCGCGCTGCCGTCGTCGAGACTTTCGTAGTACCAGTC
>DATGFU010000248.1:0-6517 GCA_035308865.1 Allostellaceae bacterium
CTCATCGGCAGCATGAATCTGAAACCTTACGGCGTCATCCAGGCGGCGCACGAATTCATGCTCGCGCACAACTGGCGCATGGCCTATCTCGCCCTCCATCCGCTGATGCATTGCGATGTGGCGCTGCGGCGCGCAACCTGAGGGGCCTCGCGCCCTGTTTCCTTCTGGCTTTGCGATTGCGGTCTGCCTGGTGGCGGCGTGGCTCTGCGCCGGCCACGCTGCGGCTGCGGCGGTCGAAGGGGTCCCGCTCTTTCCGTTCACCGAGGAGTCTCCCGAGGGCGAAGGCAGCGGCGACACGCTCTCCGGCACCATGCTGCACGCCATCGAGCATCCAGCCTCGGCCGGCGCCATGGTGCTCCTGTGCTGGAAGAACGAGGAGAGCGACCCAGGCGAGAGTCCTCATAGCTACCATTTCCTGGATACCGAGCGCACGACGCTCAACCTCCTCGCGCACCACCTGGCGCCGCGGCAGCAGATTCTGATCGGGATCAAGGCGGGCAACTGCTCGCCCGACTGGCTCAAGGAACTCGGCGTGCCGATGGCGAAGTTCTGGCAGGCGCCCCTGGGCGGCAAAGGCGGAAGGTGCGCGCCGATCGAGCTGCCCCCCAGCTACGACGACACCTATGTCCGCCGTTACGTCGCCATCTCCGCGCAGCTGTGGCAGACGATGGCCGAGGTCAGGCTGACGGCCGACGGCTCGACGCTGCAATCCCACGTCCGGGCCTTCAAGAATGCCGGAATGGTGCTGGCCACCTCGGGTGAGATGGGGATCCTGTCGAGCGGCTGCGCTTCCGAAGGCAAGGTCTACGAGACCCAGCGCGAGGTGGCCGAAACCTGGTCGCGCCTGCCGAGCCCCGACAATTACACGCCGGCCAAGGCGCAGGCGGCCTATGCCCGGATGCTGGAAGGGCTGTTCGCCTTTCTGCCGCCGCAGGTGCCGCTGTCGCAGGCGGTCATCATCCGCGACGAGTTCGGCTGGCCGCTGGTCGACGCCGCCGGCCGGCCGCTGCCCGAACGCCACACGCGGTCCGAGGTGGTCCCGATGTTCCGGCCGATCCTCACGGCGGCGGCACGACGCTACGGCAAGCGCATCATCTTCGGGTTCAACGAGCTCTCCCTCGGCCGGGCCGAGGAAGGAACGCCGGAGCCGGCGCAGAACGTGATCGAGGCCGGGACCTACGGCGCCGGCGTCGAATGGGAATTGAACGGCAATGGCGAGGGCGGCACCACCTCGTGCCGTGGCCGCCACGACCTCGCCCCGGCGGACCCGGACTGCTTTGCCCGGATCCTGGCGCTCGGAGCCTCGCTCGTGCCGCCGGCGAGCAACGGCGGCAAGCTTCAGTGGATCGAGTTCCAGCCGATCGACGCCGTCGCAACAAGCCATATGCTTGATCGTGTGACGCGCCCCCAGTAGCGTGATCCGGCGGCGGCTGGCTTGGCCGACCCAGTTCCGCCACAGTCAGCGCTCAAGCAAGGAACCTCGCCACGTGCCGAATAAGGATAATGTCGATCGCCCGATCACGTTGATGGGCATTGGCCGCTCGGGAACCTCGCTGCTCGAGTCCTGCTTCCGCCGCCAGAAGACCATGCAGACGCTGGGCGAGACCGGCGCCCTGATCTTCGGGACCGCAGCGGGGGCTCCGATCGCCGAGATGCCGTCGAAACAGGCCTTCGAGGACCGCTACGCCTATTGTGGCCACACGGTTCGGACGCTGTTCGTGAACCTGGAACCGTCCGATCGGGACACCTGGTTTCACAAGCCGATCGGCCTGCCGAAATTCATCCGATGGGGCGCGCTACCGGGGGAGAAGACTCCCGAAGGCTTCCCGCTCGAATGGTACTGGCGGGTTCTCGAAAGCGCCTTTCCCGAGGGCGCCTGGCTCTGCTGCCTCAGGAACCCGTGGGACGTCGTCCTGTCGTGGGAGCGTTTCGCCGGCTGGCGGCAGGAGGATATCTGGCGGGATGTCGGCATCGTCTACCGCATCCTGCGTCACCGGATGGAGCGGTTCCGCAAGATTCTCCTGTTCAGCGATCTCGTCGACCACGGTGAGACGACGCTCAAGGATCTCTTCGCGCTCCTCGGGCTGCCCTGGAGCGACAGTCTCCTCGAACCCTTCAAGTACAAGGTCAGCGTGAAGCCGGACCACGAAATCATGAAGGATTATCGGGAGGCCTGGGGCAGCGCGCGGCGGCCCACCGTCACCGACGAGGTGGCCGAGCTCATCGTCGGCACGTGGAAATTCGCGGGCGGCGAATTCGAGAGCCCGGCACAGTTCCAGGGCGTCTTCCCGTTCTGAGCGGAGGCGGGATCGCCTCCGCTCAGGCTTCGAGCTGCTGACGGGCCATGGTCGCGGACGGCTCACCCACGCCCGGCCGCATCCGCGCGGACACGAAGGCGTCGAGCGACGCGCCGACGTCGAACTCGATCCGCGCGAACTGCGCCGTGCTCCAGACCGCGCCGTCGCCCGCGACGGCCCGGCTGCGCAGGACGAGGTCCATCGGCTCGACCGTCGGCGGCACTTCGAGAACGACGTCCAGCGGACCGTCCTCGTGCGTGAGCGTCACCCAGTCAGACTGCATGTCCTTGTCGTCGCCCACCCCGATCGATACGAGCGCAGGCCCGCCGTCGGGCGAGCTGTGCACCCACCGCACCGTCACGCGAGTGGCCTGAGCGCCGACCGCGCCCGGAACGCTGGCGATTGTCGTCAGCTTGCCGACCGGATGGACGAGCAATCCATCAGCCCGCTTGCTGATGATCTCCCAGCCCTCCTTCCAGTGGGGCGGCAGGTCGCCGCGCCTCGGCTCGACCAGCTTGGCGCCGACCTCCTCCCTGAAATCGAGAATGATCGGCGCCGCTGCCGACGATCCCGCCTTGCGGTTGCTGGTGACGAACGACTTCCCAACGTTGGTCATCCAGTTCAGGGCACTGCCGATCGACTGGGTCTGCACGATGTATTCGATCGCGTCCTCCACCTTGCCGTAACGGCCGAGCAGGTCGGCGACCCGCGTGTCCGCCGAGGTCGCGTTCGGCTCTCCGTCGAGGAGTTGCTGATGCAGCCAGCCGTGCTCGTACTTCCCCATCCTGAACCACGCGATCGCCCTCGTCTGGTCGCGCACGGTCCGACCGAACTCCAGGTCGGCGAAAAGCTTGAGCTTGTCCGCTCCCATCTCGGCGAAGCCGCGGCGGCCCCGCATGGCGTTCCAGTACGTCGATCCCTCCTGGAGCATGCTGTCGTCGGACACTCGATAGAAGAAGAGCGGCTCGGGGACGCAGACGAGCGTGCCGCCGCCGCACACGACGCGCGCGAAGAGCTCATAGTCCTCGCAGCCGATGCCGTAATCCTCGGTGAAGCCGCCGAGCGCGCGGAACGTGGCGGTGCGCACCAGCGCGTTGGCGTCGCCGAATTCATTCCGCAGATATCCCAGCACCTCGCTCGGTCCGAGCGGGAAATACTGAATATCCTTGTAGTCCGGCGCAGACGGCGGACTGCTGCCGCGGAATTGGTAGGAGAAGCAGGTGACGACGTCGGCCTTCGTCTGCTGGGCCGCGCGCACGAGCGTTTCCACCTCCTCCGGCAGCGGCAGGTTGTCGTCGTCCTGGAATTTCAGGAACTCGCCCTTGGCCAGCCTCGCGCCGGCGTTCCGCGCGGCACCGAGATAGGAGTTTTCGATGCGCTCGATGGTGATCAGAAAACGCGCGCGCTTGCGGCGCTCGAGCGCCGCAAGCGCGCGCGCCGAGGCGATGTCCTTGCTGCCGTCGTCGACGAGGACGATCTCGATGTTGGGATAGGTCTGCGCCTTGATGGCATTGATCAGGTTGGTGAGGTAATGCGGCCGCTGATAGTGGGTGATGCAGATCGTGACCAGCGGGTCGGGCTCGTCGATCCGGTCGGCTGCGGCACTCTCCGTCAGCTCGCGCCCGAGCAGATCGTGAAACTGCAACCATCCCTTGGCGATCTCGTCGTCGCTCTGCAGCGGGGCGGTCGAGGCGAGGCCGTGTTCCCAGACCTGCTCGAGCTTCTCGGTCAAGGCCGTGCGCTTCGGCTCGAACAGGACGCGCGGCTTGTCCTCGTCGGCTACGAGTTCCGGAGTTCCGCCGGCGCTCGACACGATGAACGGGATGCCGGCCCGCTGGCACTCCACCACGACGCAAGGCGAATTCTCGTCGTGCGAGGGCATGACGGCGAGCGTCCCGGGCACCCGAAGCTCGCGGAGCGCCGCGTCCCGGTCGAAGCGGTTGCGGAACCGGATTCGGTTCGACAGGGCGGACAGGCGATGCATGACGTAGCCCGCCGAATGCTCTCCCGCCACATTCGAGAACTTGCCGAAGAACGACACGCGCACGTCCGGGTGGTCGGCGAGGAAGGGCTTCGCGCCTGCAATGAACAGGTCGAGCCCCTTGCGCTGGTCGAGGCGCCCGAAAAACACGATGTCCCGCAAGCCGCCCGGAGGAATGTGCCGCCCACGCCCGGTCGTCACCGGCGGATGGCAGTTCTTGTGGACGTAGGTCCGTGCGGGGAACGCAACGCCCCGGTCGTCGAGCCACTTCAGAAGATACTCGCTGACGCCGATGCAGACGTCGGTATGCGCGATGGCATTCTGCTCGAGGAAGAGCTGCTCCAGATCGGCGACGGATGAAATGGGCTCCTGGTCGGCCGACCTCGCCCATTGCGTCGGTCCGTGGACGGTGGTCACGAAGACGGTTTGATCGAACGCCGCCCCGCAGCGCTTGGCGACGCAGCTGTAATAGCCGTTGCCGCCGTAATCGTTGAAATGGACGACGTCGAAAAACTTCTCCTTCAGGAACATGAAGCACGAATACGATATCTTGCGCACCGAGTTCGTGTAGGACTCGTCATAGAGGTGCATCAGGAAATGCACCTTGACGCCCAGCCGCTCCAGGTCGCGAAGGCCGTTCCGCCATCGTTCGGCGGACTGCATTTCGTCGCGCTTCGGCGTCCATCCCGTATAGAGCACCGAGATTTCGTGTCCGGCCGGCTGCAAGGCGCGGATAAGCCCGCTGATGGCTGTGCCCATGCCGCCGTTCTGATGGAATTCGGCAAGCTCCGGAGTCACGAAGCAGATCGAGAGCGGGGCCGAATGCCGGCGCGAGGCGGCTCCTCGGACCAGTTCGGACAACTGACCAAACGTGCGACCCGCCATCGAAACCTTCCCCAATCGCGCGCCCAGCAGCCGACGCGGCCCGGACCATACCGATGCCGCTAAAAGACTGGAAGGGGATTGTTCCGACCTCCGGGGACGCGTCCTCGCCCCTCGAGGTGGGTATCCCGCTACGGTCGCCGTGCGTCGAACTCGACCGGAGTAGGAAGCGGTGCGCGTGGCCGCCGGCGACCATCGAGGCGCTTTGGAGCGCGCCGCGCCCAGGGTTTTCACGATGGGGGGCCGGCCGCAGCGCGGCTTCGTAACGCGACTGATCCTGCTTGGTTGCCCTTCGTGGACGACTATCGAACCAAGCGCATGGCGCTCGGCCGAGAGCTAATTCCGAGACAGGAACAGGCAAGAACACTTAGCTTCGTTGCGTGACAGCCGACCCATCGCGACACTCGGGCCCATTTCCGCGAAGCTCGAATGAGCCAACGCCGCGAGACTGGCCCTCCGCTTCGCCAGGAGATGCTAACGGCCGCGATGGCGAGGCAGACGTGCGGGCCCGACTTTATCTATCGCGACCCCCAGCCACTCCATCGCCCCTAACGTAGAGGTCCAAGAGATCATGGCGGCTTCAACATAGGCCGCCGCTTCGTCACTTCCGCCCAGGGTGACATAAGGCGGTCTCCGCTTCGGAAGCCTCTTCCGCTTCAGAAGGAGCGGTGCAACGTGGCGATTGGCTTGGACCGCACGCGCCAGCGCCCTGCGCGACGCAGGGCCGTCGCCGCGGCGGCGAAAGACCGCGAGCGCTGCCGGCCACGCCCACTCGGTTCCCCCATCGTCCTTATAGCGACGCAGCAGCCGATCCGCGTCGGCGTCCCGGCCAAGTTGCTGCAGCCAATTGAGAACAATGTAACGGACGCCCTGGTTGTCGTTTGGATTGAGGTCAAGCATCTGCTGGCCGTGCACGATCGCCTCATCGGGATGACCTGCGTTCCACAGCGCCATGGCCAAGCCCAGGCGGGCGCGCATGTAAGGGCGCGTCTCTAGCAACCCCCAGAACATGCCGACATCCTCGGTGAACGCCGCCGCGCCCAGCGCCCGCTGGCCCGCCGCCACGCCCTGACCATAAAGCTCGACCGCCTGCTCTGGCGTCTTCGCCGTCTCCTGCGCGAGCAAGACATAGGCGTCGGCGCAATCAGGAGAGGTCTCGATCGCCTCCCGCGCCAGGCTCACGCGCCTGCGCGGGTCGTCGCACTCCCACGCATCGAACATGATCTCCTGAGCCGCGTCGACGGCCTCGCTGACTCGGCTAGCGGCAAGTTGCGCCGCGAAATAGTCGATCATCTGCGCGGCCCCGGAGCGCGCCGGTTGGTCGGGGCTCGCCGTTTTGTTGGGTCTCGCCATTGGC
>DATGFU010000249.1:0-7277 GCA_035308865.1 Allostellaceae bacterium
CCTCTCCGCCCCCGGGGGCGGAGAGGGAGGTTCGGCCGCAGCAGGGGAAAAGTGTGCATGCCCTAGCCGCGACCGCGGGAGGGCCGGGGTGGGGGTCTATCCGCAGATGACGCAGATGTCCGCAGATGAAGAGAAGGCAGATCCGAGAACCAGGCACGGCCATCGGTCATTGGTGCTCGCTGCGATCGCGGATTCCCCGAACCGATCTGCGCCCATCCGCGTCATCTGCGGATGGACCCCTACAACATCCCCGCCACCGCCCCGCTGGTCATCGTCGCGATGGTCCCCGAGACCAGCGAGCGCAGGCCGAGCTCGACGATCTCGGCGCGGCGGTCCGGCACCATGACGCCGACGCCGCCCACCAGGATGCCGACGCTGCCGCAATTGGCGAAGCCGCACAGCGCGTAGGTCATGATCAGCCGCGACCGCGGCGACAGCGCCTCGGGCGGCAGCTGCGAAAACTGGATGTAGGCGGCAAATTCCGTGAGCACCGTCTTGGTGCCCATCAGCGCCGCCGCGGTCTCGCTCTCCTCCCAGGGCACGCCGATCAGCCAGACCAGCGGCCGGAAGCCCCACGCCAGGATCCGCTGGATGGTCATCGGCGCGTCGCCCCAATGCGGCAGCAGGCCCAGCGTCATGTTGAGGAGCGACACCAGCGTCACCATCACCAGCAGCATGATGACGATGCCGACCAGCAGCGGCACGCCGTCGAACGTCCCCTTGACGATGGCGTCGAGCGTGCTGGACGGCGGGTGGGGCACGGAGAGGTGCCGCTCGCCTTCGGGATCGGGCCGGAACGGGATCATCAGACCGGCGACCGCCAGCGCCGCCGGCGTGCTGATGACGCCGGCGATCAGGATGTTGGCGAGCGAGTCCGGCACGACCGACTTGAGCAAGGTGGCGTAGATCACCATCACCGTGCCGGCGATCCCGGCCATGCCGCAGCTCATCAGCGCGAACATCTCGCCGCGCGACAGGCCCTTGAGATAGGGCCGGATCAGCAGCGGCGATTCCGTCATGCCCACGAAGACATGCACGGCCGCGCCCAGCCCCAGCGCGCCGCCCACCCCCATCGAGCGGCGCAGGCACCAGGCGAAGCCGGCGACGATGCGCTGGAGGATGCCCCAGTAGAACAGCACGGAGGCCAGCGCGCTGATCACCAGCACCAGCGGCAGCGCCTGGAACGCGAGGATGAACCCGGCCTCCGGGTGCGCCGCGTCCCAGGGCGTGGCGCCGCCGCCGAGATAGCCGAAGATGAAGCGCGTGCCCTGATCGGTCGCCGCCTGGAGCGCCTCGACGCCGCGGTTGAGCAGCAGGAAGGCGGAAGCCGCGCCCGGCAGGTGGAGCAGTACGACCGCCAGCACGAATTGCAGCGCCACGCCGCCGACGACGGCGCGCCAGGGCACGCGCCAGCGATCCTCGCTCATGGCCCAGGCCAGCAGCAGCAGCACCAGGATGCCGACGATCCCCCGCATCGCTCCCCCCGATCGCGTCCCCCTGGAACGATGTAACCGTTCGGCAACTTCCATGCCAGGGCAGCGCGCGCTACGGACACGGCAAGCCGCCGCCGTCACGAGTTCGTGACGCAAAGGGTACGGTCGGCCTAATCTCGGCGGCGCAGGCACAAGGGGGTTGGGGCAAGGGGCCATGCGCAGCGCGATCCGCCGATACGGCTTCGTTCTTCCGGTGCTGGCCGCCATCGCGGTCCCGCCGGGACCGGCCGCCGGTGCCGGACTCTCCGACGACCTGCTCGACCACATGGTCGGCACCTGGCACCTGACCGGCACGATGGGCGGCAAGCCGGCGGACCAGCGCGTCGAGGCGCGCTGGGTGCTGGGGCATCAGTTCCTCATGCTCCACGAGACCGCCTCGGCAGGCGCGTCCGGCGCATCCCCGGCCTACGAGGCCGAGCCCTATATCGGCTGGGATGCGGTCAGCGAGCGCTACGTCGCGCATTGGCTCGACATCTTCGGCGGCAGGTGGTCGGAAACGCTGGGCTACGGCAAGCGCGACGGCGACGCGATCGCCTTCGTCTTCGAATACCCCGACGGTCCCTTCCACACGACCTTCCGCTGGGACAAGGCGCAGGGCACCTGGCAGTGGCGCATGGAGCAGAAGAACAAGGCCGGGCAGTGGGAAGTCTTCGCCGACGCGGTGATGCGCCCCGATACCGAGGCGAAGTGAAGCGTCGCGTCAGCCGGCCCGTCGAAGCCGTTCAAGCCGGACAGGGCACCCGCGTGCTTCCCTCACGTTGACAGGGTCGGGCGGCCTGCCTATCAGGCTGCTCGCGTGCCACCACCCGCGGCGAGGTCTATCACCGTGAAGAAGGTCCATGAGAATGCCACGGCGGCGCTGGCCGGCCTGCTGCACAACGACATGCTGATCATGGCCGGCGGGTTCGGGCTTTGCGGCGTGCCGCAGACCCTGATCCGCGCCATCCGCGATGCCGGCGTGAAGGGCCTGACCATCGTCTCGAACAATGCCGGGATCGACGGCGACGGGCTGGGCGTGCTGCTCGAGACGCGGCAGATCAAAAAGATGATCGCGTCCTATGTCGGCGAGAACAAGCTCTTCGCCCAGCAGTATTTGGCCGGCGAGCTCGAGATCGAGTTCAACCCGCAGGGCACGCTGGCCGAACGCTGCCGCGCCGGCGGCGCCGGCATCGCCGCCTTCTTCACCCCCACCGGCGTCGGCACGCTGGTCGCCGAGGGCAAGGAAGTCCGCGAGTTCGACGGCAAGAAATACGTGATGGAGACCGGGCTCGTCGCCGATCTCGCGATCGTCCATGCCTGGAAGGGCGATACAGAGGGCAATCTCGTCTATCGGAAGACGGCGCGGAACTTCAATCCGGTGATGGCGACCGCGGCCCACGTCACGGTGGCTGAGGTCGAGCACCTCCACAAGCCCGGCGAGCTCGATCCCGACACGATCCACACCGCCGGTGTCTTCGTGCAGCGCATCGTCCACGTGCCGGACGCCGTGAAGCGGATCGAGAAAGTGACCACCCGGCCGCGGCCGGCCGCCTGAACGGGAGAGATACCATGGCCTGGACACGCGAGGAGATGGCGGCGCGCGCCGCCCGGGAGCTGAAGGACGGCTTCTACGTCAATCTCGGCATCGGCATCCCGACGCTGGTCTCGAACTACATCCCCGCGGGCGTGAGCGTGCAGCTGCAGAGCGAGAACGGCATGCTCGGCATGGGCCCGTTCCCCTACGAGGGCGACGAGGATCCCGACCTCATCAATGCCGGCAAGCAGACCATCACCGAGCTGCCGACGACGAGCTATTTCTCCAGCGCCGACAGTTTCGGCATGATCCGCGGCGGCCATATCGACGTGGCGCTGCTGGGCGCCATGCAGGTGGCCGAGAACGGCGACCTCGCCAACTGGATGATCCCCGGATCCATGATCAAGGGCATGGGCGGCGCCATGGATCTGGTGGCCGGCGTGAAGCGGGTGATCGTGCTGATGGAGCACACTGCCAAAGGCGAGAAGAAGCTGCTCCGCCGCTGCACCCTGCCGCTGACCGGCGAGGCGGTGGTCGATATGGTGGTGACGGATCTCGCGGTCTTCACCATCGACGAGCTCGGCATGCGGCTGACCGAGCTGGCGCCCGGCGTGACCGTCGACGAGATCGCCGAAAAGACCGACGCGCATTACGAGGTGGCGCTGGCGGGGTAGGGCGGCACCGCGCGGAAACTGAGCCTCGACGGCGGCGACGCCCCATTCTATATGTGAGCCCGATTTCTAGAAGCATGGGGCTTGGATGGCGCTCAGCCTGAAGGACAAGGAGACCGATCGGCTCGCGCGGGCCGTGGCGGCTCTCACCGGAGAGACCTTGACCGACGCCATCCGTGTCGCCCTGGCCGAACGGCTGGAGCGCGTGCGCTTGCGCCGAGGAGAGCGCGCCCGGCTCGCCGACCAGCTGATGGAGATCGGCCGGCATTGCGCCGCCTTGCCGGACCTCGACACGCGCAGCCCGGACGAGATCGTCGGCTACGACGAAAACGGTATGTGGTGATGGTCGTCGATACCTCGGCCATCGTCGCCATCCTCTTGGCCGAGCGGGACGCGGAACCGATTGCCAGGGTTCTCGGCGAAGCGCATGCGCGGCTGATCTCGGCCGTGACGCGCGTCGAACTGTCGTTTGTCATTGAGAGCCGCAAGGGAGAGCCCGGGCGGCACGATCTTGAGCGTCTGCTGGGAAGCGGCGGCTTCGAGGTCGTCGCCGTCACTCCGCACCACGCGGATCTTGCTATCGAGGCGTTCCGCCGGTACGGCAAAGGGCGCCATCCGGCGGGACTGAACATCGGCGACTGCTTTTCCTACGCACTCGCCGTGGCCATTGACCATCCGCTGCTCTTCAAGGGAAGCGATTTTGCCAAAACGGATGTGCGTGCCGCGGTGCCCGGCGAGGGAGGCGGCTCGTGACGGGCGCCTGGTCATAACGTCGAGCCGATCCCGGCCGCTCACCGGACCAGCATCTCCATCCCGATCTCCAGCGCTTTGGCGAGCGCGGCCAGCGCCGCGGCGCTGCCGGGCTTCCGGCCGGCCTCGATTTCGGAAAGATACGGGGGGCTGATCCTCGCCTTATCGGCGAGCGCTTTGGCCGACAAGCCGCGGTGCTCGCGCCAGATGCGGACCGGGCTCTCGCCGGCGACGAGCCGGTCGACGAGGGCGATGTCGAGAGCATCCTTCGTCGCTTCCGCGAACCCCACGGCTTCGATGCGCCGCTCGAAGCGCAGCAGGTCGAGCTGATCCTCGAGATCCTCGATGCGCTCGACCATGGCTTCGTAATCCGCTCGGCTGAGGGTGATCGTGTCGTTCATCGGTAAACCTCCCGTCTGTGCTTCACGGTGACGATCGTCACGGTTCCGGCCTTCGCGTCGATCAGGTACGTCGCCCGCCAGTCGCCGTGGCGGATGCGTCCCTTGCCGCCCGCGAAGGCCTTGGCCCAGCCATGCTTGGCATGGGGATCGGCCGCGAAGAGCTTGAGCTTCCCGATCATCGCTGCCGCATCGTGACCCGGCAGGGTGCGGAGGCCCGATGCGGCGGCAGGCAGGACGATCAGTTGCACGCGGCGATATTCGCTTATAGCGAACAGCGTGCCAACACGGAAAATTGCTATTGGCGAATTCGGCTCGCGAGAGGAGAGATGCGGGATCGGCGCGGCATCCGAGGAGTTCTCCGCGATGCGCACATGCGGCGTTGACCGCCTCCGATGTTCGGTCGTTGATCCTCGATCCATGAAACCCTCCGCTCCAGACCGCTGACCCCCATGGACTGGACCGACGACGCCATCGTTCTCGGCGCCCGCCGGCACGGCGAGGGCAGCCTCGTCGTCGCGCTGCTGACGCGGCAGCACGGCGCGCATAAGGGCCTCGTCCGCGGCGGCGCGAAGAGCCGGGAGCGCGGCATCTACGAGCCGGGCAACCGGGTGGTCGCGCATTGGCAGGCGCGGCTGGCCGAGCATCTGGGATTGCTGCGGCTGGAGCCGGTCGGGTACACGGCGGCCAAGGTGATGGACAATCCGCTGCGGCTCGCCTGCCTCGAAGCCGCGACCGCGCTCGTCGAGGCGGCGCTGCCGGAGCGCGCGTCGCATCCCGCGGTCTACGGGTCGCTGGTGCGCGTGCTGGCCGAGATCGAGGTCGGCGAGACCTATCCCGCGGAATATCTCCGCTTCGAGCGGGAGCTTCTCGCCGAGCTGGGGTTCGGCCTCGACCTCTCCGCCTGCGCCGTCACCGGGACAACGTCCAACCTCGCCTATGTCTCGCCCAAGACCGGCCGCGCCGTCTCGCTTGCCGGCGCCGGGCAGTATAAGGACCGGCTGCTCGTCCTGCCGCGGGTCCTCGGCGGGAGCGGATCCGGCGGCGACGGGGTGCAGGACTTGCTCGACGGGTTCGACCTCACCGGCTCCTTCCTTGAGCGTCACGCCCTCGGTGCCGCGCTGCCGCCGGCCCGCGGCCGGTTCGTCGACCGGCTGCGGCGGCTCCATTCCCTCTCCGCCCTCGGGGGCGGAGAGGGTCAGGGTGAGGTGGGGGAACCACCGGTGCCCGTCGGGAGCCCTGAAGCGCCGACAGACATGCCGGCGAGATCTCACGCTTCGCCCCACCTCACCCCGACCCTCTCCGCCCCAAGGGGCGGAGAGGGAGAGGATACCGCAACAGATTGACGCCCTGAGCCCCTGCGTGGCTATATCCGGTGATGTCCTCTTCCGCGGCGGGCGAGATCCGCGATACCGAGCTCAGCGACGCCCTGGGCGAGCGCTATCTTTCCTACGCGCTTTCGACCATCATGGCGCGCTCGCTGCCGGATGTGCGCGACGGGCTGAAGCCGGTCCATCGCCGCCTCCTCTGGGTGATGCGCCAGCTGCGGCTCGACCCGGCCGCCGCCTACCGCAAATGCGCCAAGATCGTCGGCGACGTGATGGGCAACTACCACCCGCACGGCGATGTGGCGATCTACGAGGCGCTGGTTCGCCTCGCCCAGGATTTCGCGCAGCGCTACCCGCTGATCGACGGGCAGGGGAATTTCGGCAATATCGACGGCGATAACCCCGCCGCCATGCGCTACACCGAGAGCCGCCTGACCGCGGTGGCGCAGGCGCTCATGGACGGGATCGACGACGACACGGTCGATTTCCGCACCACCTATGACGGCCACGGCGAGGAGCCGGTGGTGCTGCCGGCGCGCTTCCCGAACCTGCTGGCGAACGGCGCCAACGGCATCGCCGTCGGCATGGCGACATCGATCCCGCCGCACAATCTGGGCGAGCTCTGCGACGGGCTGCGCCTGCTGATCGCCAAGCCGGATTGCGCTCTCGACGAGCTGCTGGCCCATGTCCGCGGCCCCGATTTCCCGACCGGCGGCGTGCTGGTCGAGACCGCGGACAATATCCGCGAGGCCTACGCCACCGGCCGCGGCAGCTTCCGCCTGCGCGCGCGCTGGGTGAAGGAGTCGCTGGGGCAGGGGACCTGGCAGCTCGTCGTCACCGAGATCCCCTATCTCGTGCCGAAATCCCGCCTCGTCGAGAAGATCGCCCAGCTGCTCGACGAGAAGAAGCTGCCGCTGCTCGGCGACATGCGCGAGGAATCGGCCGAGACCGTGCGCCTCGTGCTGGAGCCCAAGTCGCGCAACGTCGATCCCGACGTGCTGATGGAATCGCTGTTCCGCGCGACCGACCTGGAGCTGCGCGCGCCGCTCAACCTCAACGTGCTGGACGCGTGCGGCGTGCCGCGCGTGATGGGCCTGCGCGACGCGCTGAAGGCCTTCCTCGAC
>DATGFU010000250.1:0-4560 GCA_035308865.1 Allostellaceae bacterium
TGGACCAAGCAGGACGCGGCCGGGTTCAAGACGCGGGCGGCCTGCATCGTGAAGGAATATGGCGGCTTCAGCATCGCCGGCGGGCTGCACCTCAAGGGCGACGTGACGCTGGGCGAAAACACCGCCGACAACGGCGGAACAAGGCTTGCCTGGGCCGCTTTCCAGCGGGCGCAGGCGTCGCATCCTTCCGAGCCGGCGGACGGGTTCACCCCGGCCCAGCGCTTCTTCGTGGCCTTCGGGCAAAGCTGGTGTACCAACCAGACCGCCGAATCGGCCCGTCTCCAGGTGCTGACCGACCCGCATTCGCTGGCCGAGTTCCGCGTGAACGGCGTGCTCCGCAACATGACGGAGTTCCGCGAGGCCTTCGCCTGCAAGCCGGGCGCCCCACTGGCGCCGAAGCAGACCTGCCGGGTCTGGTGACGGAGTGGACTATGTCTTTGCGGCTGGTTCGATCAGGCTCCGCGGCAGGTAGTCGGACTCGACGGTGATCGGCCAGCCTCGATCGTGCATGGCGACGGCAAAGGCCAGCGGGCCCAGCGCGATGAAGCCGGCCGGGCTGTTCTCCTGGTATTCGGGCGGGTCGAAGCGGCGCTCCCCGTAATAGGTCCGGTGCGCCTCCAGCGCCGCTCGCAGGGCCGTGTTGAAATCCTCCGCCGTCCCTGCGGTGCTGATGCAGAGCGCGATGACGGGGTTGGCGATATCGGCGCACCAGGCATAGGCGGGCGATCCCTCCGGGTACTGCTCGGGATCCGCCTCTTCCAGCGCCTGCTTCAGGACCTCGCCGGCCCAATCGGCGCCGAGGACGAAGCCCTGGAGCGCCTGTGCCCAGTCGATGGCCCATTTCTCGACCTCGACCCCGGCGGGCCTGAGGAGGCCGAGATCGACGCCGGCGAGGGCCTCGCTGGTCTCGCGGTCCCGCGCCGCCATCGCGGCGTAGATGCCGGTGGTCAGGCCGATCGGATCGACCAGCGCATCGTCCTCGGTCCGCGGCAGCGCGTGAACACGTCCGAGACCAAAATCGACCGAGACAGGCCCCGTGCCGGGCTCCGCCAGCCGGCAGGCGGCGAGAGTCGCGCGCCCGGCCAGCCGCAGATAAAAGGCGAGCTTCGGGTCGTCCGGCCGGAGAACCTGGAGCAGCCCGGCGGCCTTGAGCGGCGCCTCGATCAGCTCGGGCAGGTTGGCGGCGTTGCCATCGATCTGATCCGGCTTGATGGCGATCAGCTCGTCCTCGAAGGCGAGGCGCTCGGCGGTCGCGCGCCCCGACCGGCCGGGGTGGAGCGTGATGCGTTTTCCGTCGCGTGCGGTCATCTGCCGGGCCTCGTGATGTCGAACTCCTGGACGTCTACTGTGTCCCCGGCCGCAGAGTCGCCCTCCTTGACCGCAACGTAGCTTACGTTCTCCTTGCTCGCCTTTCGCAATTCCATCGCGGTCTGCTCGGCCGCGCCGCCTCGGTTCTCCATCACCTCCAGGATTTTGGCGAAGTACTCGCGCGTGCCCTGGTAGGCGGTGCGCCCGCCGGCCACCTTCCGGGTCCCGAGCGTGGAGGCTCCGCCCTTGGATTCGATCACGATGAACTTCTGGACGCCGGAAGCATCCTCATACGACCAGACATCGTCGAAATCGCCCGACACCGAGGGCGCCTCGGGGCCGCCGTATTGCCGCTTCAGCTTCTTGGCGCCGGGGATCTTCTTGACGAAGTCGCGGACCCAATTCTCGGCGAGCTTCGCGCCCACGTCGCGGCTGTAGTCCTTCAGCTGCTGCGAGACCGCGGGATCGGCGGGCTTCGTCTGCTTCTTTTGCAGCGCGGCCCGCTTCTTGAGGAGGTTCAGCAGTGCGGGATCCTTGATGTCGAGCGTGACGGACTGGCCGGCCCCCTTGGCGACAGGCCGGAGCGGGTCGTCGGGAGCGCGCTTGAGCGATCCTGCGGCCGCATCCCACTCGTAGACCGCGCGGAACGCCGCATCCTGGCCCTTGACCGGCTTCGACCGGGCGCGGAGCTTGCCGTCGATGATCTCCCACTGGAAGCCGGGTTTCGGCTCGTTGGGGTAGCCGAGCTTCCGTGCCTGACGACGGGCCGCCAGCGACGGCTTGGCGATGTCGCTGGCATCGCGGGCGCCAGCTGCCTGCGGGTTCGCCTCGAGCGCGGTCATCTCCTCGTTGAAGGCGGCGAGATCCTCGCGGTAGAGCGCGATGTCGATGTCGAGATCCGCCGCCTCCTCGGCGCTCAGCCCGCCTTTCTTCTGGCGCGCTTCGGCCTCCTCGAGATAACCGCCGATCTTCTTGACTTCCTGATCGACGGTGAAGGCCCTGGTACCGGGCGTCCTGGCCGCCTTGTCGCGAGTGAACAGGCGCCGCAGCCGACCTTCGACGCCGCTGTAGCTCGCTTCCGCCCGGGCGATCTCGACGTGCCGATCGATGTCGGCCGGCGACGCATCCTTGCCGGCGACGATCTCGATCTCCCCGAGATCGCCGGTCTTGCCGCCCTGACGCCGTATCGCGACGGCATCCGCCTGCATCGCCGGATCGCGCACGACGGACGGCCGGCTGTTGTTGAGCAGGGCCTCGCGCTGCGCCGAGAAGCTGAAGAACTTGGGCTCCCGCATCTGCGCCCTCGCCCCGAGGCCCCAGAAGGCCAGGTTGAGGCCGGTGACGATCTTGTCCTGCGGGGACATGCGGTCCCAATTCTCGTAAAGCTCGTAGCCCTGGTTCGCCGTTGCCGTGGCGTCCGCGCCGACCGCGGCATAGCGCGTGGCGACGGTGGCGGTGGCCATGCCGCGCGAGAGCACGTTGGTGCCGCCGGCCAGCTGGGCGATCCGCCCCGACATCGCGCCGGCCCCGGTCAGCGCGCCGGCCGCGACGTTGATCCAGTCGGCCCGCGCCTGGCTGCTCTCCAGCGGGTTGATCGTGCCGCCGCGGCTGTAGGTCTCGCCGAGATTCTGCGCCCCGCGCGCCGCCGTGTAGCCGCCGGCGACCGCCAGCACGACCGGCGCCAGCGTGCCGCCGGACCCGATCACCATGGCGCCGCCGGCGACCAGCCCGCCGACCAGCGCCGCCTTGTCGAGCGCGTGCTCCACGTGGTGCAGCGTGTCGTGCGTCTCCGGCGTGTCGCCGCTTTCGAGAATGGCCTTGCCGTGGGCGTCGGCCTGCATGTGCCCGCCCTTGGGATAGGACATGACGCCATCGGGCAGCGTGTTGCGTTTCTGCCAATCCTCGAAACTGGTGAAGCGGTGGCCCTGGTTGTCGACGAATTGCGACCCCTTCGGCCCGTCGATCCGGAACAGCGGGATCTGAACGGGACCCGTCTCCGCGTTGCTGACCGTGACAGGCAGGTGTGAAACCGCCGGCTGGTTGGGATCGCCGCCGACCGCCGCCGCGGCCTCCTGGATCGCCTTGCGGATCAGGCGGACCGGCTCCTCGTTGTGCCCGTCGTCGTAGTAGGAATAGCGGTGGTCGGCGGTCGCGGCCTCGCGCGCGGCGGCCTGCTCGGGCATCTCATCCTTCGGAATCTTCGGCGGCAGGTTCATCGCCGTGCCGACGAAATTGTCGAGATCCGTGCCGGCGAGCGGGAAGGCCTGGTCGCCATGGGCCTGCAAGGCGACCTGGGCCTGCGGCTCCGCCAGGGTCTGCACCAGCGCGGCATTCGTCCACGGCGTGCTGCCGAGGCTCTCCGCGGTGATGGCCGGGTTGCGGTCGATCGCGGCGAGAACCTGGAACCGCACGGCGATCGACGCCTGTTTGGCGGCGTCGGACTGCCCAAAGAGGCTGCTGCCGAACGCGGGCGCAAAGACCTGGGTCGCGGCCTTCGACTGCAGGATGCCGGCGAGCCGTCCCTGGACCGCGCCCTGACCGGCGGCATCGCCGGGATGGAGCAGCCGCGCCAGCTGCGTGGCCA
The DNA here is from genome assembly GCA_035308865.1 of Allostellaceae bacterium. Lineage (GTDB taxonomy): Bacteria > Pseudomonadota > Alphaproteobacteria > ATCC43930 > CGMCC-115725 > DATGFU01. The sequence goes on from DATGFU010000250.1 coordinate 3,893, forward strand.
TCGGGCCGGTCATCGCCGACGGCCCGTTATCGATGATGTAGCCGCTCTCGGTGACGTCTTCCTGCCGGTATGTCCAGTCGAGCCCGCTCGCCAGCACGTGCATCGTGAAGGTGCGCGCCTGGGCCGATTCCGGCCCTTCGTTCAGGGCCGCGAGCGTTCGGGAGAGCGCGGCCTTGTCGGATTTGCCGTTGCCGTCCGGCATCGCCCCGCCGGTCTGTGCATCCGCGAAGAATCCGGCGCCGTCGGGCCCCAGCGCCTCGATCGACTTGCGCAGCGACAGGGCGTCGGGCGCGGCATTGGCGGCGCCGCCGGCATAGGCCTCGGCCATTAATCGCTTGTTGAGATCGGTCTTGCCGCCAGCGGTGCAGCCGCGCATGAACTCGACGGCCCGCTCGGGATAGGCGTCCAGCACGGCCCGCCGGGCGCCTTCCTGCTTCACCATCCCGCCGAGGGATTCCACCGACCGGGCGTCCTGTGCGCCCTCCCAGACCCTCAGCGACGAGGCGAGCAGATACTCCCGCTCGCCCGGCTTCATGCCCCGCAGCTCGTCGGAGGTGCCCTTCAGGGCCTCGTTCACGCGCTCCGCGCCGGATTTCCCGAACGCCGTCGCGACGACGCCCGGCTCGGCATTCCCGGCCGCCCAGGAATCCATCTGCCTCGCCCGCTCC
>DATGFU010000251.1:0-3264 GCA_035308865.1 Allostellaceae bacterium
CAGGGTGTCCAGCGACGGCTCGACGCGCTCGGCGGGGTCGTCGGTCGGGATGACGGGCGGCTTCTCGCGGTTGCTCAGCGGCAGGAAGCCGAACAGCCGCCGCGTCATCATCAGCGCCTCGACGTCGTTCTCGAAGGCGAGGTCGGCGACGCCGGAGCGCGCGGTGTGCGTGATGGCGCCGCCGAGCTCCTCTTGCGTCACCGTCTCGTGGGTCACGGTCTTTACCACCTCGGGACCCGTCACGAACATGTAGGAGCTGTCCTTCACCATGAAGATGAAGTCGGTCATGGCGGGCGAATAGACGGCACCCCCCGCGCAAGGACCCATAATGAGCGAGACCTGCGGCACCACGCCCGAGGCCAGCACGTTGCGCTGAAACACCTCGGCATAGCCCGCGAGCGAGGCGACGCCATCCTGGATGCGCGCGCCGCCGCTGTCGTTGAGGCCGATGACCGGGGCGCCGACATTCAGCGCCTGGTCCATGATCTTGCATATCTTCTCGGCATGCGCTTCGCTCAGCGAGCCGCCGAAGACCGTGAAATCCTGGCTGAAGACGAAGACCAGCCTGCCGTCGATCGTACCGTAGCCGGTGACGACGCCGTCGCCGGGGATCTTCTGCTCGCCGATGCCGAAATCCGACGAGCGATGCTCGACGAACATGCCCGATTCCTCGAACGAGCCGGCGTCGAGCAGTACCTCCAGCCGCTCGCGCGCCGTCAGCTTGCCCTTGGCGTGCTGCGCGGCGATCCGCTTGTCGCCGCCGCCGGCGCGTGCCGCAGCGCGCCTATCCTGAAGCTGTTGAAGAACCTGCTGCTGCATCCGCCGATCCGCCCCATTCCTGGCGCGGCGGACGATGCCACGATAGGGCGCCGAGGGCCAGCGGATGAGAGACCCGGCAGGACAGGACCCTGCCCTGCCGGGAATACGCGGCTACTTGGGGATCCGGTAGGCCACGCCGGCACCGTTGGCGCCGCCGGCCTCGGCGGTGCCGAAGATTTCTCCGTGGTCGTGGAACCCCAGCTCCGAGGACGGATTGGCCCCGTCGCCGCCGCCGGTGAAGCTCCAGACGATGCCCTTCTTCACCACGCCCCGCGACAAGGCCGAGGCGATCACGAAGTCGGTGCCGCAGCCCGCGGCGTCGCAGCCCGCGGCATCCAAGCCGCCGGCATAGGTCGCGCCGAAGAGCGTGTGCCCCGGCCGGAGAGTCAGCGGCGACAGCGGCGCCCGGCCGTCGGCGCCGCCCGAGAAGGTGTAGATCACGCCCAGCGGACGCACGCCGAACGCGTCCGGGGTCGACAGCTGATAGACGACGCCGCACCCAGCGGCGAAGCTCGCGGTGGCGGGGCAGTTGGCGGTGCTGCCGCCGGCCGACGTGGTGCCGAAGAGCCGTCCGGCATCGTCCTCGGTCACCCCGGCGTACGGATAGCCGCCATCGGCCGCGCCGGTGAAGCTGTGGAGGACGCTCTCGGTCCAGGCGCCGCGGTGGAGCTTCAGCTCGAAGACGACGCCGCAGCCCGCGGCGACATCGGCCGAGGCCGGGCAATCCGCCGTGTCGCCGCCGGCCACCGTCGTTCCGAAGTATCCGTCATGCGCGTGATGCAGCCGGCCATAGGGGCTGCCGCCATCCGCACCGCCGGTGAAGCTGTAGAGGACCGTCTCGATCGGCGTGGTGCGCAACTTGGAGATGCGGAAGACAGCCCCCGCGCCGTTGGCACCGCCGTCCCTCGTGGTCCCGACGATCGCGCCGTCGTCGGTCCGCGTGAGCTCGGCGAAGGGATGGGCGCCGTCGGCGCCATCGAAGGCGTGAATCACCCCCTCCGTCCACGGCTCGCCGCGACGGGCCGGCGGCAGGAGCTCGAACACCACGCCGCATCCCGCGGGAGCGGACGCCGTCGCCGGGCAGGAATTCGCGTCGCCGCCATAGGCCGTCGTGCCGACGAGAGTGCCGTTCCCCAGCCGGACCAGACCAGCCATCGGCGTGCTGCCGTCCTGGGCGCCGGTAAAGCTGTAGAGAACGGTCTCGGTCCAGCTGTCGCCCTTCACCGTGGGCTGCTTCAGCTTGAAGACGACGCCGGCGCCGCTGCCGCCGCCGGAGGTGACCCCGTAGTACACATCGCGCCCATCGGGAACGAGCGGGCCGACCGGCGTCGCGCCCGACGTGCCGCCGAAGGCGAACATCGGCTTGTCGGTGGCTACGGCGGATGCCGTCGACGCCGACAGAAGCATCGCGGCAGCGGCACCGCCCATCCAGATGGCCCTCGGCCAAGATTCGCGCACACCACGGACCGGGACCATCCCGGCCTTGAGATCACTCTGCAATTGCGGCCTCCTAGAGTTGCCCGAACGGGGGCTCGGGCGGCCCACGCCGCCCATTCGGGAGGTCATACGCCAGTCACAAACCGCCTATCCCTACGATCGTACGCATGCCGCATGTCAGGCCTGTCCGCGATATCGCCGTGCCAGCTCGACATAGCCGGCGGCGACCTTGGCCATCATCGCTCGATCCTCGTCGTCCAGCCGGCGCGCGAACCGGGCAGGACGGCCCGTCCACAGCTCGCCGGCAGGGATGCGCTTGCCCGGCGTGACCAGCGACCCCGCCCCGACCATGGCGCCGGCTTCCACGACGGTACCGTCCATGACCACTGCCGCCATCCCGACGAAGCTGCCCGGCTCGAGGATGCAGGCGTGGATGAGGGCCATGTGACCGATCGACACATCGTCGCCGATCGTCGTGCCGCCCTTCCTGCTGGAGACGTGGACGACCGTGCCGTCCTGGATGTTGACCCGCGCCCCGACACGGATCGGCGCCACGTCGCCCCGGAGGACGCAGCCGAACCAGATGGTGGTGTCCGCGCCGATGACGGTGTCGCCGACGACCGCGGCATTCGGCGCGATGAAGGCATCGGGATGGATGCTCGGCACGGCCGGCCCGAATGGGATGACGAGGTTCATGACGGCGGTTCTAAGGGCGAAGCGGCGCCGGGGGAAGACCGCTCGGCCAGCCGCCGGACGCAATCGCGGCCAGTGTCCCGACTTTGACGGATGGCCCCTTTACCTTCCCAACCGACGTGCCCGGGCTCGTCCCATAGGCGCCAAGATAAGGCGCTTCCGCTGGCCTGGAGCATTGCGGCGGGCACCCCCTCCCCCTATCCCCCTCCCGCAAGGGGAGGGGGAATTCAACGGCGGAAAACCCCCTCCCCTTGCGGGAGGGGGAAGGGGGAGGGGTCGCACCAGCGTATCCGAGCTTATCTTAACGCCCATGGG